>CAZLUS010000071.1:0-12451 GCA_964562775.1 uncultured Flavobacteriaceae bacterium
GAGTATAATATACTAATAAGTCAATGGATACTAAAAAATGCCCAGTTTGTAGCACTGTAGTAAAAGGACGTACCGATAAAATATTTTGTTCCACAAAATGTAAATCAATAGATCAATATGAAAAACGTCAAAAAAAAGAAACCTTTTATTTAACCGTAGAAAAGCATTTAAGAACTAATAGAAAAGTTTTAAAACGGTATAACAAATCGGGCTATACAACCATAAGAAAGCACGAACTTATTGCCGAAGGTTTTAATCCTAAATTTTTTACACATTACTGGAAAAACGCCAAAGGTGACGTATATCTTTTTGTCTACGAATATGGTTTTTTGAGTAAGACCGATAAAGGAAAAGAAAAATACATTCTAGTAACTTGGCAAGATTATATGAAAGAATAATAAATAAATATTCTATTTCTATATTTTTGATGAAAAAAGAGACTAAAGACATCTTTTAAAATATAGATTTATTATTTTAAGCACATATAAAATATAATTTGCTTTTAGAGCAGTTTACACACATACAATACCCAACTATGACAGATTATAAGATTAGCGTAACCAATGAAGAATTTAGCTTGTCTGAAGCTAAACTTAACAAGGCAGATATCATACCAATTGCAGAGAATACCTACCACGTACTCCATAATAATACGGCTTATAATGCAATTGCTCTAGACGCTAATTTTAAAGCTAAAACCTATACAATTTCGGTTAACGGAAATAGCTATAAGGTATCTATTGCTGATGCCTATGACCAAATGGTAGACCAAATGGGCTTATTGGTAAACACAAGCAAAAAGGAGAACGAAATTAAAGCACCAATGCCCGGTCTTATTTTAGATATTTTAGTAAAGGAAGGTCAAGAAATTCATGAGGGCACTCCCTTACTAGTACTTTCTGCCATGAAAATGGAAAACAGTATTCTTTCGCAAAGCGATGGCATTGTAAAAGCTATTAAAGTAAAAAAAGACGATGCTGTAGATAAAGGACAGTTAATTATAGAAATGGAATAAAAAAATTGGCAAAGAACACTGCTATAAATTAAGCTTAAATGAAAAAAATACTAATTGCCAATAGGGGTGAAATTGCACTTCGTATTATGAAAACTGCTCAAAAAATGGGCATAAAAACAGTGGCAGTATACTCAAACGTAGATAGACATTCGCCACATGTTAAATTTGCAGACGAAGCCGTTTTGCTTGGTCCTGCTGCTTCATCAGAATCATATTTAGTGATGGAAAAGTTAATAGAAGCTGCCAAAAAAACTAAGGCAGAAGGCATACACCCTGGCTATGGTTTTTTAAGTGAGAATGCAACCTTTGCTCAAATGGTAGCTGATAATGGTATAGCGTTTATTGGGCCTAAGCCTCATGCTATTAAAGTAATGGGAAATAAACTGGCTGCTAAAGAAGCAGTTAAAGGATATAATATTCCTATGGTGCCGGGTATTGAAGAAGCCATTACAGATGTTAACTTGGCAAAAAAGGTAGCTAAAGAAATAGGCTTTCCAATTCTAATAAAAGCTTCCGCTGGAGGTGGCGGAAAAGGAATGCGCGTTGTAGATAGCTTAAAAGAACTACCAGAACAGATGGAGCGTGCTATAAATGAAGCTGTTGCTGCTTTTGGTGATGGTGCAGTGTTTATAGAAAAATACGTAGCGTCACCGCGCCATATAGAAATTCAGGTTTTAGCAGATACCCACGGTACTGTTGTACATCTGTTTGAGCGTGAGTGTAGCGTACAGCGTAGGCATCAAAAAGTAGTAGAAGAAGCACCATCGGCAGTATTAACCCCAGAAATAAGAAAAGCAATGGGAGAAGCTGCTATAAAAGTTGCAAAAGCCTGTGATTATGTTGGTGCAGGCACCGTAGAGTTTTTACTAGATGAAAACAAAAACTTTTATTTCCTAGAAATGAATACGCGCTTGCAAGTAGAACATCCAGTTACCGAACTAATTTCTGGTGTAGATTTGGTAGAAGAGCAAATAAAAGTGGCTAGAGGTAATAAACTAAGCTTTACACAAGAACAACTAGAAATTAAAGGGCATGCCTTAGAGGTACGTGTGTATGCAGAAGATTCACTAGAAAATTTTATGCCTAGCATCGGTACTTTATCAACCTATAAAAGGCCAGAAGGTGTAGGGATTCGCTTAGACGATGGTTTTGAAGAAGGTATGGAGGTTCCTATACATTATGACCCTATGTTGGCTAAGCTAATTACCTATGGTAAAAATAGAGAAGAAGCCATACAACTAATGATAAAAGCAATTGATCAATATAAGATAGAAGGTGTAGCAACTACCTTACCCTTTGGTAAGTTTGTATGTGAGCATGAAGCCTTTACATCGGGTAATTTTGATACGCATTTTGTAAAGAATTACTATAAACCAGAGCAGATAACTAAGCAATATGCAAAAGAGAAAGAAATTGCAGCTATGGTAGCTTTAAAATTGTATTTAGAAGAAAAAAAGAATGTAAAAACTCCCGATTCAAACAGGTCTAATTGGTCAAAAAATAGAGTGTAGTAAGTGATGAAAGATAAAAAACAAATACTAGAAGAAAAACTAGCTCAATCTGCATTAGGTGGAGGCCAAGTGCGTATAGATAAGCAACACGCTAAAGGAAAATTAACGGCTAGAGAACGTATTCATTTTTTAGTAGACGAAGGCTCTTTTGAAGAAATGGGCGCATTAGTTACCCACAGAACCAAAGATTTTGGAATGGATAAACAAATCTATTATGGCGATGGGGTAGTTACAGGTTATGGTACTATAAATGGAAGGCAAATTTGCGTTTTTGCACAAGATTTTACCGTTTTTGGTGGGGCTTTGTCCGAAACTCATGCAGAAAAAATTTGCAAGCTTATGGATATGGCCATGAAAATTGGCGTGCCATTAATTGGATTAAATGATAGTGGCGGTGCTCGTATACAAGAAGGGGTACGCTCTTTAGGGGGTTATGCCGATATTTTTTATAAGAATGTAATGGCTTCTGGGGTAATACCTCAGATCTCAGCAATAATGGGACCTTGCGCTGGTGGTGCTGTATATTCTCCTGCTATGACAGATTTTACCCTAATGGTAGAGAATTCTAGCTATATGTTTGTAACAGGACCCAATGTGGTAAAAACAGTGACCAATGAAGAGGTAAGCTCAGAAGAGTTAGGAGGCGCTTCTACACACGCTACAAAATCTGGAGTTACGCATGTAACAGCAGCAAATGATATAGCATGTATCAACCAAATAAAACAGATGCTGAGTTATATGCCTCAAAATTGTGAGGATGTACCAGAAGCTATTTCGTATGAACTAAAAGAAGAAACGCGAGAGGTTTTAGAAAGCATAGTTCCAGAAAATGCGAATCAGCCGTATGATATGCGCCATGTGATAAACGGAATAATAGATGCAGATACCTTTTTTGAAATTCATAAAGACTACGCAGATAATATTGTAGTAGGTTTTGCTCGCTTGGCGGGTAAAAGTATTGGTGTAGTAGCCAATCAACCTATAAGTTTAGCAGGTGTTTTAGATGTAGATAGCTCTAAAAAAGCGGCACGTTTTACACGCTTTTGCGATTGTTTTAATATTCCTTTACTTGTTTTAGTTGATGTTCCAGGCTTTTTACCCGGTACCGACCAAGAGTGGAATGGTATTATTACCAATGGGGCTAAATTATTATATGCCTTAAGCGAAGCTACAGTACCTAAAGTAACCGTAATTACCAGAAAAGCATACGGTGGCGCTTATGATGTAATGAATTCTAAGCATATTGGGGCCGATATGAATTACGCTTGGCCTGGAGCCGAAATTGCGGTTATGGGAGCTAAAGGAGCAAGTGAAATTATTTTTAAGAAAGAAATAGCATCAGCAAAAAACCCAAAGGATAAGCTCATAGAAAAAGAAGCAGAATATGCTGATAAATTTGCCAATCCATACAGCGCTGCAGAGCGAGGTTTTATAGATGAGGTTATTCTTCCTAAGGATACAAGAAGAAAATTAATAAAAGCATATGCCATGCTAGAAAACAAAGTAGTTTCTTTGCCAAAGAAAAAGCACGGTAATATTCCTTTATAAAAAAAGTGTTTTTTAGCTCATAAAAGCAGCGCAATGGCTAGTGAAAACTTATTTAAAGATTTTGACCCTGTTTCTGCAAAAGCATGGAAACAGAAAATTCAGTTCGATTTAAAAGGGGCTGAGTATAACGATAGCTTAGTTTGGGAATCATTAGAGGGTATTCATGTAAAGCCTTTTTATCATGCTGATGATACAAATGTAGCGCATCGCATTAACCATACCCTAAACTGGTCTATTGGGCAATCCATCTATGTACATGATACGCTAAAGGCAAATGAAGCTGCTAAGGAAAATCTTAAAATGGGGGCAGAATGCTTGTTTTTTTGTCTTCCATCAGAAAAAATAGAAATAGCAGAGCTTCTTGAAGGTATTTCTATTACTACAACTACAATTTATTTTGACCTGCAATTTTTATCGCTTGATTTTGTTAGATCGATTGCTTCTTATTTTGACGATGCCAAAGCCCAAGTTTATTTGAATATTGATGTGCTGGCGCAGCTAACAAAAACGGGCAATTGGTTCAAGAATCTTAAAGAAGACCACATCGTTCTTGATGCAATTCTAAATCTAAAACTGCCCAACACCGTAAGCGTAGACCTTAGTTTGTATCAAAATGCAGGAGCAACTATGGTACAGCAGTTAGGCTATGCCTTAGCGCATATTAATGAATACTTTAATCATATAGAAAACAATAAAGCATCGGCTACAAATATTACATTTAAAGTTGCAGTAGGGAGTAATTACTTTTTTGAAATTGCGAAACTACGGGCATTGCGCTTGCTGTTTAAAACCCTTGCTAAGGAATACGGACTAAGTGGCGATTGCCATATTATTGCCGTGCCAACTAAACGGAATAAAACGCTTTACGATTATAATACCAATATGTTGCGTACCACTACAGAATGTATGGCTGCAGTATTGGGCAGTGCAAATTTAGTTTGTAATACGCCCTATGATGCTATTTACCAAAAAACCAATGATTTTGGTAATCGTATTGCTTTAAATCAGCTGTTATTGCTTAAAAATGAAAGTTATTTTAATACGGTTTCTAATGCAGCAGATGGTACGTATTATATAGAATCATTAACAGAACAACTAGCAGAAAAAGCTTTGACACTTTTTAAGTCTATCGAGAAAGGTGGAGGTTTTTTAAAACAGCTAAAAGACAATACAATACAGAAGAAAATAAAGGAAAGTGCAACCAAAGAGCAGCAAGATTTTAATGACGGAAAAGAAGTTTTAGTAGGTACAAATAAATTTTTGAGTGAGGCCGATAAAATGAAAGATGCAATAGAGCTATATCCATTTGTAAAGAAAAACACAAGAAAAACGCTTATCGAACCTATTATAGAAAAACGTTTGGCAGAAGCTGTGGAACAAAAAAGACTGAATGATGAGTAGAAAAGATATTCAGCATATTAGCTTAAAAAGCACTCCTGTCCAAAAGAACGAAGTAGATACTTCTTCAAAAGAATTTTTTGAAACGGCAGAGAAAATAAAAGTAAAATCTGTTTTTGAGAAAAGTGATATTGAAGCCGCTGCGCATTTAGGTTTTGTAGCTGGAATTCCGCCTTATTTACGAGGTCCTTATTCAACCATGTATGTTCGTAGACCTTGGACAATACGGCAATATGCAGGTTTTTCTACCGCAGAAGAAAGTAATGCTTTTTATCGTAGAAACTTAAAAGGAGGGCAAAAAGGACTTTCTGTAGCTTTTGATTTGCCTACGCATAGGGGCTATGATAGTGACCATAAGCGTGTTATTGGGGATGTTGGTAAAGCAGGTGTTGCTATTGATTCTGTTGAAGATATGAAGATTTTGTTCGATGGAATTCCCTTAGATAAAATGTCGGTTTCTATGACTATGAACGGGGCTGTACTGCCTATTATGGCATTTTATATTGTCGCTGCTGAAGAGCAAGGGGTTGATAAATCACTTTTAGCAGGTACGATACAGAACGATATTTTAAAAGAGTTTATGGTGCGTAATACCTATATCTACCCACCAAAACCATCCATGCAATTGGTGGCAGATATTTTTGAGTACACCAGTCAGCTAATGCCAAAATTTAATAGTATTAGTATTTCGGGTTACCATATGCACGAAGCAGGAGCTACAGCCGATATAGAATTGGCATATACACTTTCTGATGGTTTAGAATATATTAAAACAGGACTTAAAGCAGGCTTAAAAATTGATGATTTTGCACCCCGATTATCTTTTTTCTGGGGTATAGGGATGAATCATTTTATGGAAATTGCTAAAATGCGTGCAGCGCGTATGTTATGGGCTAAAATGGTACATCAATTTAAACCAAGTAATCCTAAATCAATGGCATTGCGTACGCATAGTCAAACCAGTGGGTGGAGTTTAACAGAGCAAGACCCTTTTAATAATGTAGCTCGAACAGTTATAGAAGCCAGTGCTGCAGTCTTTGGAGGTACGCAAAGTTTGCATACCAACGCTTTAGATGAGGCCATAGCTTTACCAACAGATTTTTCGGCACGTATTGCCCGCGAAACACAAATTTTTCTTCAAGAAGAGACCAAAATAACCAAAACGGTAGACCCATGGGCAGGGAGTTATTATGTAGAATATTTAACCAATGAGCTTGCCAATAAAGCATGGGCTTTAATAGAAGAGGTAGAAGAGCTAGGCGGAATGACTAAAGCCATTGAAGCTGGTATACCCAAAATGCGAATAGAAGAAGCTGCAGCAAGAAAACAAGCACGTATAGATAGTGGGCAAGATATTATTGTTGGTGTAAACAAATACCAATTAGATGAGCAAGATGATATACAAACTTTAGAAGTTGATAACCAAGAAGTACGCAGGCAGCAGTTAGAACGCTTATCTACTACTAAAAGCACAAGAGACGATAATACAGTGCAAACTGCCTTAGCAAAGCTAACAGAAGCAGCAAAATTAAAGATGGGTGCTAATGGCGATAGCTTGCCTCTAGATAAAAATTTACTAGCTTTAGCTGTTGATGCTGCAAGAGCTAGAGCTACCCTTGGTGAAATAAGTATGGCACTAGAAGAAGTTTTTGGCAGGCATAAAGCAGTAGTAAAATCATTTTCAGGAGTGTATTCTAAAGAGATAAAACAAGACGATGCTTTCAACGAAGCACGAAAAAAGGCAGACCAATTTGCAGCGCAAGATGGTCGTAGGCCGCGTATTATGATTGCTAAAATGGGACAAGATGGTCATGACCGTGGTGCCAAAGTAGTTGCTACAGGTTATGCAGATATAGGTTTTGATGTAGATATAGGGCCATTGTTTCAAACACCAGAAGAAACTGCAAAACAAGCTGTTGAGAACGATGTACATATTTTGGGAGTCTCATCGCTGGCGGCAGGCCATAAAACTTTAGTGCCTAAAGTTGTTGATGAATTAAAAAAGTACGGCAGAGAAGATATTATGGTAATTGTAGGTGGAGTTATCCCCAAGCAAGACTATGATTTTCTGTATGATGCTGGCGCTATAGCTGTATTTGGGCCAGGTACAAAAATTAGTGAAACAGCCATACAATTGCTCGATATTTTAATTGATTAATATTTACAGATAAAATATTTTTAACTTGACTAATACCTTACTATATTTGCACCCGCAAAATAGGTCGCGTAGCTCAGCTGGATAGAGCATCTGCCTTCTAAGCAGACGGTCATAGGTTCGAATCCTATCGCGATCACGAATAAACAAAAAGACTTCACGTCAAATCAAGCTTGCTTGAATTTGTAAGTGGAGTCTTTTTGTTTTCAGCACGGAGTGCTATTAGGATGTGCGAAGCAAATCCTTTAGATAAGAAAATAGAAAGCATAGCTTTAGGTTTTGTATTTGCAAAGGGGAACTCAAAAGGATGTGCGAAGCAAATCCTTTAGCTAGGAAAATTTAAAATAGATTTTGCTTGAATTTGTAAGTGGAGTCTTTTTGTTTTCAGCATACCTGCCCAACTTTGGCAGGGTGCTATAGCTACGCAATTCCATCATAATAGTTTAGGACTATTAAACCACACCTAGAAACACAGTTTTATTTTAAAAAAGAATCCGATTAAATGTAATATTCCTTACATTTAGCTATACGCTTTTCATGTATTATTTAGGAATAGATATTGGAAGTTCATCTGTAAAAGTAGCTTTAGTAGAAATAGCTACAGGTATAAGCAAATGCGTAGTGCAGGAGCCAGAAGAAGATATGTCAATTTTTTCAGAACAACACGGATGGGCAGAACAAGAACCAGAAGATTGGTGGCAATACATTTGTACTGCAATACGCAGAATAAAAAAAGAGACTAATATTTTAGAGTCTACTATTTTTGGTATTGGAATAGCTTACCAAATGCATGGTTTAGTTTTAGTAGATGCTGATGGAAATTCATTACGAAAATCTATTATTTGGTGCGATAGTAGGGCAGTTGCTATTGGTGATAAAGCTTGTCAAGAAATAGGCGATGATTACTGTAATCATAACCTTTTAAATTCTCCAGCAAATTTTACAGCTTCTAAGCTAAAATGGGTTCAAGAAAACGAACCAGAAGTTTATGCTAAGGCATATAAATTTATGTTGCCAGGTGATTACATTGCGTTTCGTTTTTCCAATACGATAAACACTACTATTTCGGGATTAAGCGAAGGCGTATTTTGGAATTTTAAAGACAAAAAAATCTCTGATAAAGTCCTTGAACAGTATCAAATTTCAAAAGCATTAGTTCCTAAATTAGTTGCAAATTTTGGTAATCAGGGAAATGTTTCTGAGAAGGGAGCTAAAGAGAGTGGCCTGCTAGTAGGAACACCAATTTTATATCGTGCTGGTGACCAGCCAAACAATGCCTTAGCACTTAATGTTTTTGAACCCGGAGAAGTAGCAGCTACAGGAGGTACTTCTGGAGTTGTGTATGCTGTAACAGATAATCTCTCTGCAAAAGAAACATCGAGAGTAAATAATTTTGCTCATGTAAACTATAGTATTGATGGCTTAAAGCGTATTGGTAAATTACTTTGTATCAATGGGGCTGGAATTCAATATAAATGGCTAAAGGATAATTTAGATGTAAAATCGTATGAGGATATGAATACTTTAGCAAGCACCGCACCAGTAGGTTCAGACGGTATTTGTTTGCTTCCTTTTGGTAATGGAGCGGAACGAATGTTTTGTAATAAAGATATTGGCTCTAGAATACTTAATTTAAATTTAAATAGACATACCAAAGCTCATATTTGCAGGGCGGCATTAGAAGGCATTGCCTTCTCATTTGTTTACGGTATGGAGCTAATGAAAGCAGATGGTGTAAGACCTAATGTGATACGAGCAGGAAACGACAACCTTTTTAGGGCTAAAATATTTTCAGATACAATAGCTACCTTAATTGGTCATGAGATTGAGATTTATGATACTACGGGTGCTATAGGTGCAGCAAGAGCCTGTGCAATTGCCGAAAAAGGACATGACAAGTTTAAATCTTATATGGGGAATGATTATATAAAATCATTTCTTCCATCTAAAGATAAAAGTGAATACAAGAAGGCATATCAAAGCTGGAAAAAAGAATTAGAATTAATAAATACATAAGAAGAATGGCTGTTTTAGGCGATAAGGAATATTTTAAGGGAATAGGAGAAATAAAGTTTGAAGGAGCAAACTCAGATAATCCACTAGCTTTTAAATTTTATAACCCAGAGCAAATAGTAGCTGGTAAAAGTATGCGTGAGCATTTTAAGTTTGCTATGGCGTATTGGCATACGCTATGCGGTACTGGTGGTGACCCATTTGGCCCTGGAACAAAAGAATTTCCATGGGCAACTAATACTGACCCAATAAAAGCAGCCAAGGATAAAGCAGATGCAGCTTTTGAGTTTATAACTAAAATGGGTTTTGACTACTATTGTTTCCATGATTTTGATTTGGTTGATGAGGCTGAAACTTTAGCAGAATCTGAAAAAAGAATTCAGAATATTACAGCATATTTAAAAGAAAAACAACAGGCATCAGGTGCTAAACTTCTTTGGGGAACGTCTAATTGTTTTTCTAATCCAAGGTATATGAATGGTGCAGCTTCTAATCCTAATTTTGATGTAGTTGCAAGAGCAGGGGCGCAAGTGAAAATTGCACTAGATGCTACTATTGCCCTTGGGGGTGAGAATTATGTCTTTTGGGGCGGTAGAGAGGGGTATATGTCTCTATTAAATACCAATATGAAGCTAGAGCAAGAAAATATAGGTCGCTTTCTTAATATGGCTAAAGATTATGCAAGAAAACAGGGTTTTAAAGGAACATTTTTTATTGAACCAAAACCTATGGAACCTACCAAGCACCAATATGATTTTGATGCAGCTACTTCTATAAATACCATTCGCGAATATGGACTTGAGAATGATTTTAAATTAAATATAGAAGTAAATCATGCAACACTTGCACAACATACTTTTCAGCACGAGTTACAAGTAGCTGCAAATGCAGGAATGTTGGGCAGTATTGATGCTAATAGAGGGGATTATCAAAACGGATGGGATACAGATCAGTTTCCAAATAATGTATTAGAAACAACTGAAGCGATGCTCGTTTTTCTAAAATCGGGAGGTTTACAAGGAGGAGGAATTAATTTTGATGCAAAAACAAGACGTAATTCAACAGATTTAGAAGATATTTTTATTGCGCATATTGGGGGTGCAGACACTTTTGCTAGGGCACTTTTAATAGCAGATAATATACTACAGAATTCTTCTTATGATGCTTTACTAAATAAGCGATATGCTTCATTTAATTCTGGTAAAGGGGCAGAGTTTTCTCAAGGAAAATTAGCACTTACAGACTTATATGATTACGCCAATAAAAATGGAGAGCCAGAGCAATTAAGTGGTAAACAAGAACTGTTTGAAAACATACTTAATCAATACAGTTAAAGCATTTTTATTCATTTATATTAGTACTAAATATTGACAAAAATTTGAAGACGCTATCTATTTTACTGTTTGTGTTTCTCTTTTTATCCTGCGAAGGAAAAAGCCAGTTGGTAAAAGGAAACTTAGAAACACATACAACAGAAAATTTACAATATTACTTATACTACCCTGCTGAATATGAGAAAAAACCGAATGAAGAATTCGGAATTTTATTATTTCTTCATGGCGGGGGAGAAGCTGGTGGTGCACTAGATGAGTTAAAAGAAAATGGACCTCCTAAATTAATGGCAGAAGGCTACCCTTTCCCTTTTTTAGTACTTGCTCCACAAAATCCGCACAAGAAAAAATGGTGGAATATTAATGCTGTAAACCAATTGTTAGATTCGGTTGTTGCTACAAATAGGGTAGACCCTAAGCGTATTTACTTAACAGGACTAAGTAGAGGAGGTAGCGCTGCATGGGATTTAGCAGTGCAATACCCAGATAAATGGGCAGCGCTAGCGGTAGTTTGTGGGATGGCACCCTTGCCTTATGCGCATTGGTTAAATAAAGATGTACCCATATGGGTTTTTCATGGAGATGAAGATGAGGTTATACCAGTAGAGGAATCAGATACTATGGTGGCGAAATTAAAGGCTATGGACTATAAGGTAAAATACACCCGATATAAGGGTGTAGGCCATAATTCATGGGATCAAACCTATAAAAATGATGCGCTTTACCTTTGGATGGCGTCACAAAAACAAGATTAATGAGGAAACTACTTGTATTAGTATTACTAGCTATTTTTACACATTGTAAAGAAGCAAAACAAACAGAAACTAAAGAAGCTATAACTAAAGCGGAGGAACCTGTTGCGCCAAAAATAGATACAGTGCCTGTAGTAATTGAGAAGCAAAAACCCTCATTAGAGGGTATAGCCGATACCACTTTTATACGTTTGGCAGATTATAGTGATGATTTTGCTTATGATTTGCGCTATGCTACAGAAAATAACTTTTTAAAAGCAAAGGTCTATGATTGTGCGGAATGCTATACTAGAGTACGAACGGCTAAAGCCTTATTAAAGGCTAATGCCGAATTTTTAGCGCAAGGCGTAAAGATTAAGTTTTTTGACTGCTACCGCCCTAATTCTGTGCAATATAAAATGTGGGCTATAGTGCCTAATCCGCAGTATGTAGCCAACCCAGTAAAAGGTTCAATACACAATAAAGGAGGTGCTGTAGATATTACTTTGGTAGATTTAAAAGGGAAAGAATTAGATATGGGTACCGACTTCGATTTTTTTGGAAAACCTGCCTATCATGATAATTTAGATTTACCTAAAACAGTATTAGAAAATAGAAAGCTACTTAAAGAAACTATGGAAAAGCATGGTTTTTGGTCTATTAGAACAGAATGGTGGCATTATAACTTATCGGCAGGGAGTAATGCTAAAATAGCTAATTTTAAGTGGGATTGCGAGTAAGGCTTTAAT
>CAZLUS010000072.1:0-12433 GCA_964562775.1 uncultured Flavobacteriaceae bacterium
AATGTATTGACCGTAGGTATTGAAGATGGTACGAGTCAGACTGTAGATTTATCACATTTAGATAATACAGGTACAGATGATCAAACTGTTGATGCACTTACATTCAATGCAGGAACAGGAGAGTTGGCAATTTCATTAGAAGATGATGGTGTCGCTCCAGTAACAGTAGATATATCTGGTTTAAGTGACCACGACTGGTATGAAGTAGGTGGTACAGCTGCTCCAAATGATATAAATGATGATATTTTTACCCAAGGTGATGTTGGTATTGGTGTGGCTAATCCTAGCGGAACTTTAGATGCCTTAAGTAATACTAATAATGATGCTTTTATATTCACTCAAACAAACGTTACAACGGCAGAAAGAGATGTATTTACTATAGAAGATCAAGATGTAGGTGGCGGTGGTCAAGATCATAGTTCTGTTCTTAAGGTAATAAAAAGTGGAAGAATAAATGCAGCAGATGATGGATTTAGTCTTATTGAATTAGCAAGTACTGGTATTGATCCAGGAGCAGATAAATATTGGATTTCTGGTAGAACTACTGATGAAGGAGCTGTAACATGGGGTGTTGATATCACTGATAATGATTATTGGTCTGAAGGCGGAATTGTCTTAGGTGCAACTGGAGCTACCAATGGAACCTATAGTGGTGGAAACTTTAGAGTTGAAGCAAATGGAGATACAGGAATAGGAACAATTGCACCATCCGCTAGATTAGATGTAGACGGTGATGCAAGGATACGAAATTTACCTGCCGCAGATGATACAGACGAACTTGTAACTACAGATGCTAATGGTAATTTAAGAAAAGTAAATTCTTTGAAAGCTTCAAAAATATTTTACCCGCCATCTATAGCTATAGATGCTTCAACTAATGGATCTTTCACTGTAGATTTATATCAAGAATATATTAACCAATTTGGCACACCAACAGTTGGAAGTGCTGGAGCTCCTAGTGCTGTGCCTACATATACTAGAACAGAGCTATACTATTACGTTACTTTTGCCGACCCTGCTGTTTTTAATACAGGAACTATGGCTATAGATGCTAATGGTAATCTTAGTTATACAATAATTGGACAACCAGCAGATTTTAATTCATTAATAAATGTTGTGTTTGTTGTTAAATAAATAGTACCTAAAATCGACCCAAATCGTATTGAAAAGGAAACCTACATATAAAAAAATAATCCTCAGCATAGTTTTTACTTTGCTGGGAATTACTGTATCTAATGCTCAATTTTTATTGCAAGCACCTAATAGTGGTGATGAAGGCAATTATCAATGGTTTGAGGCATCAGATACAGCTACGGTATTGGGTACAGATTTCTTTTATGAAGCAACCCAGCCAGGTGTTTATTTTGCGACCTATACAGGAACTATTTGTGGTTCTAATGCGACAGGCTATTTTATTTTAACTGACTGCGACGCACCTAATAATGAGGTGACATTAGATATTTCGGCAAGTGTGCCAGCCTCAGCAACAGTAAATTGGTCGCCAGCTTTAACAGGTAATCAACAAAACCCTTTAGTAATAGCTACCCAAACAGTAGTTCGTTATACTGCAACTGTTACAAAAGCAGGAAACTCAACCAGCTTACCTAATTTTACAGTAGTATGTATGTCTCAAGCGGCCACTTTGGTTGATGATATGATTACAACAGACGAAGATGTAGCAGTAGTAATTGATATTTACGCTAACGATTCTAATTTGCCTAATACAGGTAATCTAACAACTACAAACCCTGCAAATGGGA
Source organism: uncultured Flavobacteriaceae bacterium (assembly GCA_964562775.1). Classification (GTDB taxonomy): domain Bacteria; phylum Bacteroidota; class Bacteroidia; order Flavobacteriales; family Flavobacteriaceae; genus Croceitalea. The sequence continues at coordinate 1,761 of CAZLUS010000072.1, forward strand.
CAGTAACTATAGACGATAACGGTACACCAAATGATCCTACTGACGATATTGTTACCTATACACCAAACCCAGATTATAATGGTCCTGATACTTTCGATTATACCGTATGTAATAGCTCCGGTGATTGTAGTACAGCAACGGTTACGATAACTGTTTTACCAATACTTGATTTGGTTGACGATTCGGTATCAACAAGTGAAGATAGTCCTGTATCTATAGACATTATTGCAAATGATAATGATATTCCAACTACCGGAACTTTAACAACAACAAATCCTTCGAACGGAACAGTAACGATTAACGATAATGGAACACCCAATGACCCATCTGATGATTTTGTAGAATATACACCAGACCCAGGTTTTGATGGGACAGATACTTTTGATTATACAATTTGTGATGATATAGGTAATTGTGATACAGCAACAGTAACAGTTGTAGTAACAGCTGCAACAGACTTAGATACTGATAATGATGGTATTGTTGACAGCTTTGAAGATTTAAATTTAGATGGCGATAATGACCCTTCTACTAACCCAACAGATACAGACGGAGATGGTATACCTGATTACTTAGATATAGATAGTGATGATGATGGTATACCTGATAATATAGAAGCACAGCCAACAGTTGGTTATATTGAACCAAGTGGTATTGATGCAAATGATAATGGTATTGATGATGCTTACGAAAATAATGGAAATTTAGGACTAATCCCTATAGATACTGATGGAGATGGAATTCCAGATTATGTAGATGATGATAGTGATAATGATGGTGTTCCTGATAATATAGAAGGACATGATTTTGACCAAGATGGAATCCCAGATGTAGTGTTTACTGGATCTGATAAAGATAATGATGGCCTTGATGATGCTTATGAAGGGGACACTCAAATTGATGATGATGTTAATGACGAAATAGACAATCCAAATACAGATCTACCAGATACAGATCAAGATGGCATACCAGATTATAGAGATATAGATGATGATGATGATGGTATTGAGACTATAAATGAAGATGATAATTTAGATGGTGATTATGCTAATGATGATGCTGATCAAGATGGTACTCCTAATTATTTAGATTCTGACTTAGGAGAAGGAGGAGAAGAAATAGAAGTATTTAATATAATTACACCAAATGGTGATGGTGTACATGATGTATTAAGAATTGCAGGTATAGAAAACTTTCCAGATAATACTGTTAAAATATTTAATAGATGGGGTGTTTTAGTTTTTTCAACAAACGCATACGGTTCAAACGGTAATGTTTTTGATGGAACCTCTCTAGGGAGAGTTACAATTAATCAAGATGAAAAATTACCAACAGGGACATATTTTTATATTATCAGCTACGAAAATAACGTAGGTAACACCAAACAACTTACCGGTTACATTTATATAAATCAATAAAAGTAAATTAGTATGTGTAAGGTAAAAAATAACGTAATTAAAGAGATTGTAATGGGGCTAATTTTATTAGTTTCATTAAATACTTTTGCACAGCAAGATGCTCAATACACTCAATATGTATATAATACAGTTAGTGTTAATCCAGCTTATGCAGGTTCTAGAGGTCATTTAAGTATAGCAGGCTTGTATAGAGCTCAATGGGTTGGTTTAGATGGAGCTCCAGAAACACAGACATTTAATATTCATTCACCTATAGGTCATAAAGGTATAGGATTAGGATTATCTGTTGTTAATGATGTAATAGGCCCTACATCAGAAAGTTTTGTTGATTTAGATATCTCTTATACTATTAATTTAGATTTTGATAAAAAATTGAGCTTTGGACTAAAACCAAGTATTAATTTATTGGATGTACAATTTTCAGAATTAAATCAAGATACGGGGCAAGGTGTTGACCCAATTACACAACAAAATATTGATAATCGTTTTTCACCAAATGTTGGTGCAGGGATTTATTATCATACTGACCGTTTTTATGCAGGACTATCAGTACCAAGAATTTTAGAAACAGAACATTTTGATGAATCTTCACTTTCAACGGCAAGTGAAGAAATAAACATTTATTTTATCACAGGCTATGTCTTTGAACTTAACCCATTTTTAAAATTTAAACCTGCTTTATTGACAAGAGCAGTACAAGGAGCTCCATTACAAGTAGACCTTTCTGCAAACTTTCTTTTTAATGAAAAATTCATTGCAGGTGCAGCCTATCGTTGGAGTGCTGCTTTTAGTGGATTGGTTGGCTTTAAAGTTTCTGATGAAATTTTATTAGGATTAGCTTATGATCGTGAAACAACAGATCTTGGAGCTACTTCTTTTAATGATGGCTCTTTTGAAATTATTTTTAGATACGATTTTGCCCGTGCATTGGGTAAATTAAAATCTCCTAGATTCTTCTAATCTAGTAGCTACTCTAAAACTTTATATTTATTGTTACATACGGATTCATGTAAAGGCTTTATTTTTGTTCCATTATGGAAGAGAAAGTTATATTGGTAAATCAAAAAGATGAACCAATTGGCCTAATGCCAAAAATGGAAGCTCACGAAAAAGCTGTTTTACATAGGGCTTTTTCTGTATTTATAATGAATACTAAAGGTGAGACAATGCTGCAGCAAAGAGCTTCAGATAAATATCATTCTCCATTACTCTGGACAAATACATGCTGTAGTCATCAAAGAGATGGTGAAAGTAACACGCAAGCAGGTAAGCGAAGGCTAATGGAAGAAATGGGCTTTAAGGTTGAGCTAAAAGAACTTTTTTCATTTATTTACAAAGCACCATTTGACAATGGATTAACAGAACATGAGTTAGACCATGTAATGATAGGGTATTATGATGATAAACCAATTATTAACAAAGAAGAAGTTGAAAATTGGAAATGGATGAAACCAAGTGCTATTAAACAAGATATTTCTAAGCGCCCTGAAGCATATACAGCTTGGTTTAAAATTATTTTCGATAAATTCTACGATTATATATCTAAAGAGGATAGTAAATGAGGGTAAAAGTTAGTAGAAAAGCACACTTTAATGCAGCTCATAGACTGTATAAACCCGATTGGAATTTTGAAAAAAACCAAGAAGTATTTGGTAAGTGTAATAACCCTAAATTTCATGGGCATAACTACGATTTAATAGTAAGTGTAGAGGGTAATATAGATCCAGAGACGGGTTATGTAATAGATATGAAAATTCTAAAAGACCTTATAAAAGAACATGTAGAAGAAGCATTTGACCATAAGAATCTAAACTTAGATGTTCCAGAATTTAAAAGCTTAAATCCAACAGCAGAGAATATAGCAGTTGTAATATGGAATAAGTTAAGACCTCATATTAAAGATGATAAAGCGCTAGAGGTTACACTCTACGAGACCCCTCGAAACTTTGTTTTTTATAAAGGTTAAATATTTAAGTTTATTATCTGTTAGCTAAAACTAGTAAGTGTATTATAATGAGTCTCTATCCATTAAAGTTTAATCCAATAGTTAAAGACCGCCTTTGGGGGGGTGATAAACTCAAAAGATTATTTAATAAACCAAGTAAAACAACCACTACTGGTGAGAGTTGGGAAATTTCTGCAGTAGAAGGAGATGTCTCTATTGTGTCTAACGGTAGTTTAAAAGGGACTTCTTTACAGGAACTTATTAATGATTATGGTAACGAACTACTTGGGCAAAGTGTGGTAGAGCGTTTTGGTAATGACTTTCCTATTTTAATCAAATTTATAGATGCCAAGAAAGATTTGTCGATACAATTACACCCTAATGACCAGTTAGCAAAAGAAAGGCATAATTCTTTTGGTAAGACAGAAATGTGGTATATCATGGATGCAGACCCAGGAGCAAATTTAATTGTTGGTTTTAATAATGACGTCGAGAAAGAGACATATAAAGAAAGTATAAAAAATAATACACTGCTCGATTTATTAAACTATGAGGAAGTAAAAGAAGGAGATACTTTTTTTATTAATACAGGAAAAATTCATGCTATTGGTGCTGGCGTGTTATTAGCCGAGATTCAGCAAACATCAGATATTACCTATCGTGTATATGATTTTAATCGTAAAGATAGAGATGGTAACTTAAGAGAATTACATACAGATTTAGCTATAGATGCTATAGATTATTCTAAAAAGGACGATTTTAAGGTTGTTTATCATAGCAATAAGAATACTACCAATAGCATGGTAGATTGTCCCTACTTTAAGACCAATATTTTAGATTTAAATAAAAATTTTCATCAAGATATAGCTAGTATAGATTCTTTTATAATATACATGTGCGTTAAAGGTACTGCTAGTATTGAAAATGAGTTTGGGTCTGTTTCTATTGAAAAAGGAGAAACAGTGCTTATAAATGCATCGAGTAAAAATTTAAAAATTAATACAGAAGGTGCTAAACTTTTAGAAGTAACTATTTAACCTTATTTTTGATTAAAATTATTTTATGGCTAGTGTTAGAGATTTAAAAAAAGATATCAATTTTGTTTTAGGCGATATTATTGAAGCAGTTTACCAATGGGAAGCTACTACTGAAAACAAAAACTCAGAAAAAGGTTCTAAATTAATAGATGGAGCTATTGCTGCTTTTGATGAGCTTATGGATAAAACTAACGCAAAAGATATTAAAAATCATAAGGCGCATTTTAAGGCTGTTCGTACAGATTTAGAAACTAAGGCTACCGATTTAATTGAGAAATTAAATAAATTGGGTAAATAACTAGTTTAATTTTTCTAAATATTTTTTTAATTCTTCACCGTATTTAGACTTCGATACTTCTGGGTTTAATGTACGTAATATAGAGTCTAGGTATTTAGGATTTGCATCTGAAGCTTCTACTAAGGTAACATAAGGCGTTATATAAGACTCTGGGTTGGTTAATCCAAAGTTTACTATATAACGGTATTTTCTAAGTGAGTTACTTTTAATTAGTTCATTAACAGAATCAACTACCTTTATGTCAATCTCATTAGGCTGTTTTATAATATATTGCGCTAGTTCAAGTTCTCGAGTATTAAATTTAGAAATCATAGATTGAAACTCTTGGTATTCTTCATTACTATTTGAACCTAAGATTTCGGGTTTAGCATCAAAAGTATTCCAAGAAGTATTTATAGTAATATTACCTTTTTCTCCAAAGAATTTAATTCTATCATTTACGGTATTATTATCTGCTTTATCTAGGTAGAGGTAAAATACTTCTGGCGTTTCCACTTCATAAGTAAATAAAAACTCCCCGTTTCCTTTAATTTCTAACGAATCAAGGTTTACTAGAGTAGTGTCTTTTATTTTCTGAAAAAATAGGGTGCCTTTTTTAAGTCCATCAATAGTACCTGAAACAGTCATCGTATTTTCAGTTTTCTTTTCGCAAGAAGCAAATAGAATTGTACTAATTATAAGTGTATATAGATATTTAGATAATCTCATCAAAAATTGTTCTTTATATTAAGAGGATGACAAAAGTATTCTTTTAAGCCTGTTTTAAAAAATACTATTTAATAATTGTAAATTATATATAATTAAAAGTATACTACTTTTTTATCTTTTATATACTAGAAGCTACTTCCATAAGCAATGCACATAGGTAGGCTCCGCCAGTACCTACAACGTAACCAAATACCGCTAAAAGAATACCTACAGAGGTTAATGAAGGGTGAAACTCTGCTGCAACCACAGGTGCAGATGCAGCCCCACCAACATTAGCTTGGCTACCCACAGCCAAAAAGAAAAAAGGAGCTTTTATAATCTTAGCAACTATGATTAAAAGTACAGCGTGTATTATAATCCAAACTAAACCAATTGCAATTAGACCAGGATTTTCTAGAACAGCACTTAAATCCATTTTCATACCGATAGTTGCAACTAAAATATAGATAAAAACTCCACCTATTTTACTAGCACCTGCACCCTCGTAATTTTTAGCTTTTGTAAAAGAAAGTCCAATACCTATAGCAGTTGCAAAGACTACCATCCATAAAAATTTTGAACCTAATGATGAAAGTACTTTTTCCTTATTTCTAATAACTTCAAAAGTGTTTTCTAAAAATTCTGCGAAATGATGCCCTAATAAATGAGAAAGACCAACACCAGCAAAGGCATAGAAAAGGAGCATCATAAAATCATGCAAAGAAGTTACCCGGGCAATTTTAGCAGTATGCTCAGATACTTTATCTTTTAATGCTTCTATTGATGAGGTATCTGCCTTTAACCATGCGTCTATTTTTTTTGTTTTGCCTACACCAAGTAGAATTATGGCCATCCATAGATTTGCGACTACTATATCTACTAAAACCATACCGCCATATTTTTCTTGGTTAAATTCAAAAACTTCGAGCATGGCAGCTTGGTTAGCCCCACCACCAATCCAACTGCCTGCTATAGTAGCAAGTCCTCTCCATACAGCATCAAAACCAGCCCCGCCAACAGTCTCAGGAGAAAAAATAGAAACAATTAAAATTGCTAAAGGACCACCTATAATAATACCTACTGTTCCTGTTAAAAACATAATTAATGCCTTTGATCCTAAATTTAAAATTGCTTTTAAATCAATACTTAAAGTCATTAAAATGAGTGCAGCGGGTAATAAATAGCGACTAGCTATGTAATAGGTTTGCGAACTTTTTTCATCTATAATACCAGTACTAGCTAAAATAGAGGGCAAGAGATAACACATTAATACGGTTGGTACAATGGTGTAAAACTTTTTCCAAAAGCCGGTTTTTATAGAAGAGGTATAAAAAACGAAACCCAAACAAAGGGCAAGAAGGCCAAAAATAATAGTGTCTTGTGTAAAAGGTAGTTGATTCATTGGTTATGGTATACCACCAAATATACTAAAACCTATTACTAAATATTAAGCCAGTAGGTGAGTTTTACATTTAAAGACCTTGTACGCGGCGCAAAAGATTCTACAAAGTAATTATCGTTATAAACAATGAACAAGTCAGAAAGCGGTGCAAAACGCCATTGTAGTCTTGTGTTAATGCCTAAATTGTCTCTTTGGTTGCTGTACTGTATTAAAGTTGACCAGAATATAGATTTGCTAAACGTATAATCTACTCTTGGTGTAATTAACCAGATGTTTGCACTTGAAAAGGGTTGTGGAAAATCTAAACGGTCGTATCTACCTTCTATAGAAATATTAAATTTAGGCTGTACTCTAAGGCTTAAGTTAGCATTAGAAGAGTATAGATTACCATTAAAAAAACCCCCAAATTGCTGTCGAAAAGAATACGAAAAATTTTTTCTACGATCTGATCGGTATTGTACTTGAGCATTGTAAAAATTATATCCAGTATCTGCAGGTAAAGGAATAGCGTCTTCTATGCCAGTGGGTTCAAACCCATCGGTTAAAAAAATAAAAGACCTAGTTATGTTAGCTCCAAGATTTACTTGGTTTTTAAATTCGGCATCCCAGCTAAGGTTAATATCACTGTCTGTATTTTGATAATCGAGCGTTGGTCGCCATGTAGATACGGCAAATAATTGTATGTTATGCCTATTGATTTTTCCTTTTGTTGGCCAAATATTTCGGTTGTAACCTATGGCAGATTTAAAAATATCTGTACGCCTAATAAAACCAAGGTCAGAATTAAAATCCTCATCTATAAAAACAATATCTGTAAAAACACCATAGTTACGCACATTATAATTTAAAAAAGTACCTAGGGAATAATTGCCTTGCGAATCTTCTGGGTCAAAAGATTTGTGTGCATAAAATTTACCAATCCATTTATTATCCACAGATGCAAGATTATAATCAATCCCTAGAACCCGATTAAATTCCTCGCCATCTTCTATAAAATTTGGATTATTAAACGTTTCTCTATTGATAAAAAAGGCACTAATATTTGACCTAGAAAAGACCTTATGTTGTAAGGCCAGCATGCTATTGTTGTTAGATGGTATGCCATTGGCTTCATCTTCTTCTGTTTGTATGCTTAAAAGGCCTAATCTTAGATTATTATTTACTTTACCACTTAGACGAACACCAGCTAATATTCTATTTTCTATAGTTTCACCATCATTATCTGATGCAATTCCAATTCTTCTAGAAAAAAATGGATTAGCATCCCGTTGTCCACCGAAACTACCAAAAAGATCATTGTTGTCTACAAAAAACTGTCGTCTTTCAGGTAGTGCAACTTCAAACCTTGTCAAATTGGTAATAAAATTGTCTACTTCTACAGTAGAAAAATCGGGGTTTACTGTTACATCTAAATTTAGACTATTCCCTATTGAAATTTTAGCATCACCGCCAACTTTAAAATTGCTTAGTGTTTCGTTATTTTCAAAATCTTCTGCTGTTATACCATTTACATAGGGTATTAATGCAATAGGTGTTTTCGATTTCCCTAAAGGTTTTTCAAAGACCATTTCACCCATAAAAGCAAGGCTAAAAATAATTTGATTTTGAGGAATAGGAACCCAGGTACTTTGCTCATTACCTTGCACATCAAAGCGATAACTGTTAAACCGCCATTTGGTTTCACCTTCTTTAAATTTAAAAGAAGTTAAGGGGATTACCATTTCTGAGGTGTAATAGCTATCATAAATTTTAGACTCACCTCGCCATTTAACATCCCAAGAGGTAGTAAAATCTCGTATGGCTTGACCACCATTAGAGATTAGAGCTTCTCGCCTAACACCATATGGATTTATTCCAAAAAGGAATGCATTTGTGCCGTCATTAAAAGTGTCGAAAAGGAGGCTTATATTATCTGTACCACCAGCTCTAAAATCTCTACGTAAAGAAGTGATAGTAAAGTCATTACTTTTTGCATTTTGTTTAATACCTATATATAGATTTTTATCATCAAAACACATTTTAATAGTAGTTTGATAATTTGCTTGTAAAGAATCTGTAGGAAAGTATTGTTGAAACGAATTTGCACTTTCACCCGTTTGCCATACTTCTTCATCTAGAGCACCATCTAGCGTTATGGGCGATGTAATATATTTTACTTTAAATGATTTTAGGTTTTGCTGTGCTAGCAAAGTTGAAAAAACAAAAAAAGAGATTAGCGTAGCGTAATATTTAGCCATTGCCTTTAAAGAGTTAGATGTACAAAAATAAGTTGAAGCTACGTTAAAAAAATGCTAAATGTAGGGAATTACTCTTTGTCTTTAGTTTTAGGGTTACGCTTAGCTTCTTTTAGGCTTTTCATTAGCATCCATTCTATTTGACCGTTAGTACTGCGAAACTCGTCCGAAGCCCATTTTTCAATAGCTTTTAACATGTTTTCATTTAGTCGTAAAGCGAAGCCTTTTTTCTTACTCATTTTTTAGAATGAATGTTGAAATTGAATGTACTAGTTTTTTAGATAAAGGAAAATCTGGCGAAGTATAAGATTCTTGATTTTCTCTTGAATTTTCAATCGTTTTTAATACATGATTCATATTTTCTATGAAAACCAATTGGGCTGGAGCACCAAAACCTGCATTGGTAGTTGCACATGCATTTATAAGATTGGTAGCATCTGCTTTAGTTACTTGAAGGTCTTTGTCACCCTGAATAATTAAAATTGGTTTTTTAACTTTTTTTAGCTCTTCTTTTGGATTTAGTTGCATCCAGGTTTTTAAAAATTTTTGATTTTGAGGAGCAAATAGTTGCACTAGAAAAGGGTTTACCTCTACTATTGTATCGGTTTCTTTTAGTTCTTTAATATGTTCTTCTGCAACTTTTCCTAAATCAGCACTTTGTTTCGTAATTTGAGAAATTAATGTTTTGTCTATTGACTCACTTGGTCCCGCGATAGAAGTATAGGACTTGGTTGAAGCATTTGCTGCCAGCATAGCGACCAATGAGCCTTGGCTATGTCCTATAAGGTGAATGGATTTAAAACGTTTGTCAGTACTAAAGTGATTTATCGCAAGTTGAACATCATCAACAAAGTCGTAAATAGAGATGTCTTTTAAAAATTTAAGATTAGCTGGTTTAGAAGTCCTTTTATCATAGCGATAAAAGGCAATTCCTTTTTTCGTTAAACTATCTGCTAACTGTGCAATATAATTTGCTTTAATAAAAGGATTTTGATTGCCATTTCTATCAACATTACCAGAGCCATGTACAAAAATTGCAAGAGCTTGTTTTTCTTTTAAGGAAAGGTAACTTAAAGTCCCTGGTAAAGAAATGGCATCATTTTTTAAGCTAATTTCTTCTTTAATAATTTTTTGACTCATCAGTAAAGAAGGAAGTATTATAAATAAAAGCGAAAGTTTTTTCATCTGTTTTTGTCTCTTTCAAATACTATGGTCGCAGAATGTTCCGCAATATGCTTTACTTGCCACCCTTGTTTTGCATGTTCATTAAGCGTATCTTCTAACCGCTTAGTGTTTTTTGTTAAACTCATTTTCCACGTTACTACTTTATATTCTTTCATTTTTAAAATACCTATCTATTACTAATTGCGCATCTTTAGGTTTTTGAGTGCCAATTAAGAGTTTTTTGCCTGATTTTAGTTTTAGTTGGATGCCCATATTACCTCTTACATTTAGAGCGCCTTCGCCACTAAAATTAAATTTGTATCCCCAACCGCCATATTCCGATAACGGATTGTATTTGCGAACCTCGCAAATTTCTAAATCTTGCCAACTAATAGTTTTTATTTTTCTGTGAAAAGGAATAAACCGATAATGTATACCTTTTTCATCTATGGTAGTTTTTAGCTTAAAGATATATAGTAAACCAATGC
>CAZLUS010000073.1:0-12085 GCA_964562775.1 uncultured Flavobacteriaceae bacterium
TCTATTTGGCTGAGATGCCAAAAAAGTTAATGCTTTTAAGCCATATTTTGTCTTTTTTGAGAGCATAGGGCTAATATAAAGAAAATTGGCAAAGCTCAATCACATTCTATAGAAATAGCCTTTGCTTGCATTTTTATTCTTAAGTTATGAATATAACTTTAATACCCTAAAGCCTATTATTTTTTTGCTAAACCTGTAATATTATTTTAACTTTAGAAACAAATAAAATTAATATGAGCATCCAAAAAACTAGCATCCTTTTTACATTTTTTCTTTTATGTATGTTATCCTGCAAAGAAAAAGAAGGCAAAACTACTAACACAAAAGAAGAAACTAGTATCAAACAAGATACTAGACTTGGCGGTTTAGCTTTATATACCGTTAGAGATGCTATGGCTGAAGATGCTAAAGCTACTTTAAAAACTGTTGCTAACATAGGGTATGCAACTATTGAGGCTGCTGGCTATAAAGATGGAAGCTATTACAATATGTCTCCTGCCGATTTTAAAAATTATTTAGCGACTTTAAATTTAACCGGAGTAAGTACACACCAAAGTAGTGTAACTCTTGATAATGCTGCCGTAGAAATGGCACATGCTAAAGAAGCTGGTTTTGAATATTTTGTAGTTCCAATACCACCAATGGGTCTATTTAATTACGATAATGATACGAATACTATGAGTATGACAGGCGGCGCTAAAAACTTAGCGAACATATTAGACGAATTAGGTCTAAAAGCCAAAAATGCAGGACTTAAATTGTTATACCACAATCATGACTTTGAGTTTAAAAAAGACGAAGATGGTATTGTGCCTATCGATTACTTGCTTGAAAATTGTAATCCCGATTTAGTGAATTTTCAGATGGATTTATTTTGGGTAACCAAAGCAGGCGCAGACCCTCTAGCCTACTTTGAAAAATACCCAGGACGTTTTAAAATGTGGCATGTAAAAGATATGAATCAAGAAGGAAATTTTGCGCCTGTTGGTAATGGCACTATTGATTTTGCATCAATTTTAGCGCAAAAAGAAAAATCTGGCATGTTATACTATATGGTTGAACAAGACAAAACCTTTACTATGAAACCTCTAGAGGCTATTAAAGTAAGCCATAAAGCTATCGAACATATCGGTTTTAAATAAATTCTATTTATCCTACCTATCACTTACGGATAATTACTCTTGAAATAAAACTTTCAATAGCAACAGATAATACAAAAACTGAAACTAAAAAAACAGAGATGTCCCCAGTATATGATGGTAAATTTCCATCACCATAAATCAGCAATAAAACACCGCATACTATCACAAATATATAAGCAACTATAGCCGTAATTTTTGTCATTATATTCACTATTCTTAAGAGTTTATTCATTTCATTGCTATTTATTTAAACTCTTAATTCTTGTTTCTTTTTAATCTTATAGATACTCCCAGCAATATTTCGGATATGCTTTTGCAAACGGAAAAAAATTTTGCTACTATTATGTTAACGAGATTCTTCTAGTTCTTTTTTCTTTTTGCTTACTTTAAAAATGCTCTTTAGCAATGCTTCTAATTGTTGATTCTCCATTAAAAAAGCATCATGCCCATGACTAGATTTTATTTCGTCATAGCTAGCCTTAATCTCATATGACAGTAATTCTTGATAGGTTTTCTTATTCTCGTTAGCAATAAAAAACAAATCAGAGTCTACAGCTATAATATAAATAGTAGCATTGCTATTTTTTAATGCTTCAAAAAGGGTTTTACCATTTCTAGTGATATCAATTGTCTTTAATAATTGATTCATTAATTTATATGCTGAAAGCTGAAAACGCTCTTGCAATTTTTTGCCATGATGCAACAGCCAACTTTCTACATTAAATACCTGTAATTCTTCATTTACACTTCTTTTAAAACGCTTTGTAAAAGACGCAGGAGTTCTATAGCAAAGCATCGCATGTATTCGTGCATCCTGTATAGGCTTTGTACTATTAGTTAATATTTGCTCTTGCAATAGGCAGTTGGCAATTAGCCAATCTGTTGCTTTAAAATCTGTAGCTATAGGAATAAGGTGTTGGGTAATACTTGGGTTTAATGCTAGCATTTCCCATGCGATTCCGCCTCCTAAAGAGCCTCCAATAATAGCAAATAATTCAAAAATTTTTAATTGCTTTAATCCCTCAAGAAAAATACTTGCCATATCTCCTGCAACAAAATCTTTGTAATTTTCAATAACAAAACCATCGTACCCATTACCAGGAATATTAAAAACAAGCACGGTATATACACGAGTATCTATACATTTACCTTCTCCAATAATAGTTGACCACCAACCATCTGGACCAGCGACATTAGAGTTACCTGTTAAAGCATGATTTACCAATACAATAGGGGCTTTATGTAAAGGTTGCCCAAACAACTCATAAGACAATTTAATATCTTGCTTATGGTTGCTACGTGTTTTAAAATTGGTAATATCTAGAAATTTTAGCATAAAATTTTGAAAATAGATGCCTGTTAAGTTGGAGTTGAGAAATAATTAAGCACCTCTTCTCAACTCCAACCAAACTTGCAGCTAATTAAACTAAGACCGATTTATCTATTGTTTCAAAGGCTTGTTCTAAATCTTCTTTTAAATCTTTAATATCCTCCAGACCTACAGAAAGTCTAATTAAATCACTCGTAACGCCAGCTTTTTCTTGCTCTTCTTCTGTTAACTGTTGGTGTGTAGTACTTGCAGGATGTATTATTAAAGATTTAGTATCTCCAATATTTGCTAATAATGAAAAAGTTTTAGTAGCGTCTGTTAGTTTTTTAGCAGCTTCAAAACCTCCTTTTATCCCAAATGTAACTAAGCCACTCTGTCCTTTGGGCAGGTATTCTTTTGCCAACTCAAAATACTTGTTACTCTTAAGACCAGGATAGCTAACCCATGTTACCTCTTCTCTACTTTCTAACCACTCGGCTAATTCCAAAGCGTTTTTACTATGCTGCTTAATACGTACGGGTAAAGTCTCTAAACCTTGTAGTATTTGAAATGCATTAAAGGGACTTAAAGCACCACCAAAATCACGTAATCCTTCAATAATTAATTTAAAGGTGAAAGCAGCTACACCTAACGCCTCACTATACACTAAACCATGATATCCAGCAGATGGCTCTGTGAATTCAGGAAACTTACCATTAGTCCAATCAAAAGTACCCGCATCAATTATAGCACCACCTAAAGAGTTTCCTTGCCCTCCAATATATTTGGTTAAAGAATGTATTACTAAATTGGCACCGTGTTCAATGGGGTTTAAAAGCCCTGGTGTAGCTACTGTATTATCAACTATAAAAGGAACTTTAGCTGCTTTGGCTTCTTTAGAAATTGCTTTTAAATCCAGCACATCTAGCTTAGGGTTTCCTAAAGATTCTACAAAGAAAGCACGTGTGTTTTCTTGCACTGCTTCACCAAAACTTGAAGGGTCTGACCCATCTACAAAGGTAGTTGTAATACCCAATCTTGGTAAAGTAACATTCAATAAATTAAACGTACCACCATACAAACTACTAGAAGCTACTATATGGTCTCCAGCCCTTAATAAGCTTAATAAGCCTGTTGAAATTGCTGCTGTACCTGACGCAAAAACAACAGCTCCTACACCACCTTCTATAGCCGCTAATCTATCTTGCAAAACTTGATTTGTAGGGTTATTAAGGCGTGTGTAAATAAAACCTAGCTCTGCTAAAGAAAATAAATTTGCCGCATGGTCTGTATCGTTAAATACGTACGAAGAAGTTTGGTAAATAGGCACAGCACGTGTCCCTCCAGTTTGTTTTGTGTCGTGGCCTGCATGTAAAGCCTTTGTTGAAAATTTTTGATTACTCATGATTTTGATTTTTTAATTATTAAAATGATTAAAAAAGCCAAACCCTTACCATTCGACAATGGCTAGGTAAAATCAAAAAGTTATAAGAAAGCGAATAGATTGTTATATACAATCTGGTTTGCGTTATCTGCCCTAAATACTGAAAACGAATTCAGAACTGGGTAGAATTTAGCACCTTCTTAGGTCTTTGACGGATGTAAAAAACAATTAAGGGTTGCTAAGGCTTCGTAGGGTCTAATCCCTCCACCTTTCTTGATAACTATTCAATACGTGTTTGAACTTATTAGAGACAAATATAAAGGCAGAAAAAATTAAAATCCTAAACAAACTAGAAGATTTAGCAAATTCCTAGTAATACTATAGGATAATTATTTATTACGCTGATTCTACTATTATTTTTTGACAAAATCATAATTAAAAAAGGCAGTACTATATGTTACTATACAAATAGAATACTTCGATTATTTACTGGGTGTTTTTAAAATTATCTTCAAAAAACTTGACCCATTTACCCTCGATTAATCTTTCACCATATTCTTGAAAAGCATTAGCCGCTGTTTTGCTAAAAACAAATCTAGTAGTATCATTTCGTTGTACTATAAATTTTCCATCCTTAAAACTAGCAGGAGACCTAGTTACACCATTCTTAGAAAAAGGGTAGTAATAATACTGTTCATCCTTTTCGTCGTAATAAATAATAGTATGAAGCTGTAGTAGTTCACTATGCAATTCTACAACGATAATATTTTTAGCAACATCGTAAGAGATTTGTTGAAAAGCAGGTACTTGTTTTGATATCACACCATTCTTATATACTGTAGAAGTACCTACCCAATCACCTAGCATAAAACTTAAATTTTCCATCTTTTCTTCTTTTATACTTTGACTTAAAACTACATTACATAGTAAAAACAGTAGTATAATATAAGAGTAGGATTTTCTAGGTTTCATAATATTGATATAAATTGATATTTTAATGACACATAGTTTATAAAAAATTACTATTTCAATACAGAAAACTCAATACTAGAATCTGTAAATACAGTATGTGTTTGGGTTTTAAAATCACTAGCATCAGCCTTAAAGATATTATCCACATAAGTCTGCGGATTTAAATCTATTAAAGGAAACCAAGTGCTTTGTACTTGTATTTGCAAACGATGCCCTTTCTTTATGGTATGAAAAACGTCTTGCAACTTAATATTAACATCTGTTTTTCTGTTAGGGCTAAAAGGTTCTGGGTTTGTAAAACTATTTCTAAATCTACCTCGTAAAACCTCACTACGCACCATTAAATGATAGTTACTCATTTTTAAATGGTCTTGCATCTCTTCATTAGTTTCTGTATCTGCTGGATGTACGTCTATTACTTTAACAATCCAATCGGCAGCAGTACCTGTAGTAGCTACTTTAAGCTTTGCCATAATATCCCCTGCTAGGGTTAAATCTTCTTCCATGACTTCTGTTTCAAAAATCAAAACATCAGATCTGCGAGCAGCAAAACGCTGATCATCGGTCATATATTTTCTAGGTGTAAATACCGATTTTATATCTTCAGAATAAGGTACTGGCTTTTTAACATCACTTATAAATTTTATACCAGAAACAGATTTCTGATTTGTTGTAAGTGCTTGGTCTTTTGATAAAAACATAGCCTTTTTTTGCACTCCTTTTGGTGGCCAAGTGTCATATTGCTTCCATTCTTTTTTACCAGAATCAAAAACGTACGCTTCGGGCAATCCACTATTTTCATCAGCATCACCTTTTAAAAAATGATTAAAAAACTTGGTCTCAATTTTTTCTTGAAAGAATTCCGAAATAGAATCTCCAAAATAATAGTTGCCTACCAAACTTCTACCATTGCGTCTTGCCCATCGCCCGTGATCCCAAGGGCCAAAAACCATAGTATTATAGCCATCGGTATGCTTTTCGATATTCTTATACGTTTCAAGCGGACCGTATAAATCTTCGGCATCAAACCAACCCCCAACAATCATAGTGGCGACATGTGATTTAGATTTATCTAAATGCTGAATTAAACCTCTGCTTTGCCATAGCGCATCGTAATTAGGATGTTCTTTAAGTTCGTTCCAAAAATAATCGTCAGTAAGTTCATTAGGAGCTAATGAGGGTTCGTCTTTTAAATCGTACTCGAAAAAAGAATCTAAATTTTTAAGTGGCCCTTTGTCTAAAAAAAATTGGTATTGGTCTTCGGTACCTATATTAGGTAGGGTATACCATGCGGTGTCTATAGGCTGGTCTCCATTTGGTCTTGGCGTACCAAACAAAGAGGTAGCTCTAAAATAACTTAATAGGTAAGCCCCGTTATGGTGAAAATCGTCAAAAAAGAAATCTCCTATACAAGCTTGTGGCGACGATGCTTTTAATGCGGGGTGTGCATCAATAGTAGCATAAGTGGCATACATCCCTGGATATGAAATTCCCCAAACACCAACATTGCCATTATTATTTTCTACATTATTTACCAACCAGTCAATGGTATCGTAAGTATCAGTACTTTCGTCTACTTGTTCATTAGAAGTTTTATTAGGGATATAAGCGCGCATATTCTCGTAATGCCCCTCACTTAACCATCTGCCACGCACATCTTGGTATACAATAATATTACTCTCTTTCATTAAATGAATATTAGGCCCTATTTGCTTTTTAAATTGGTTTTCACCATATGGTCGAGAACTATATGGGGTACGTTGCATAATGATTGGGTATTCTTTTGAGCTGTCTTTTGGCGAGTAGATAGTGGTATGCAGTTTAGCACCATCACGCATGGTAATAGCTACCTCTTTCTTATTATAATTATCTGCCACATAGGTATCAACTACTTCTGTAGCATTAGACTTTTTATTGGTCTTTGCGCAAGAGCTTACAAATAGTATGGCTAAAACAAGAACTGCATATTTTGATAAAAACCTCATAGTGATTGGATTAATTTCTTAAAACTACAAAGTAAAATAAGTATGTACAAATAAAGTAAGGAATAGCTATTCACCTACAATGAAATAATAGGCTAAGGCTATTACAAAGTATTATTAAAATCCGAAAGCGGCTTTTACCTCAGCTACTTTATCTAACTTTTCCCAAGTAAAAAGTTCTACTTCTTTTTCTACTCTACCGTTATAAGGAGATTCAAAAACTTTTTTAACAAACTCTGGATTTCTACCCATATGCCCGTAAGCAGCAGTCTCAGCATAAATAGGGTTGCGCAATTTTAAGCGCGATTCTATAGCAAAGGGTCTCATATCGAATATATTTCCTACTTTTTCAGCAATTTCACCATCGGTAAGGTTTACTTTAGAAGAACCATAAGTATCTACAAATATTGAAGTAGGCTCTACCACACCAATGGCATAACTTACCTGTACCAGAATCTCATCTGCAACACCAGCTGCTACTAAATTTTTAGCCGCGTGACGAGCAGCGTAAGCAGCACTACGGTCTACTTTACTAGGGTCTTTACCACTAAAAGCTCCACCACCGTGTGCACCTTTACCCCCATAAGTATCTACTATAATTTTACGCCCTGTTAGACCCGTATCACCATGTGGGCCACCGATAACAAACTTACCTGTTGGATTAATATGATAGGTTATCTGGTCATTAAATAGTTTTTTAACATGCTCTGGAAACAATGCCACTACTCTAGGCATTAGAATTGTAACGATGTCCGATTTTATTTTAGCTAGCATTTTTTCGTCTTCATCAAAATCGTCATGCTGCGTAGAAACAACGATAGTATCTATTCGCTGTGGCACGTTATTATTAGAATATTCTATAGTGACCTGCGATTTAGCAT
The DNA here is from genome assembly GCA_964562775.1 of uncultured Flavobacteriaceae bacterium. Classification (GTDB taxonomy): domain Bacteria; phylum Bacteroidota; class Bacteroidia; order Flavobacteriales; family Flavobacteriaceae; genus Croceitalea. The sequence goes on from CAZLUS010000073.1 coordinate 7,671, forward strand.
CTGGTCGTAAATATGGAATCTCTTTTTCTTCTCTTCGTAAATCTGCAAGTACTTGTAATATTTTATGCGATATATCTAATGCTAAAGGCATATAGTTATCCGTCTCTTTGGTGGCATAACCAAACATCATTCCTTGGTCTCCTGCTCCTTGCTCTTCTTTAGTTGCTCTATCTACACCCTGGTTAATATCTTGTGATTGCTCGTGAATTAAAGATATTACCCCACAAGAATCACCACTAAATTGATATTCTCCTTTAGTATAGCCTATTTTATTAATAACATTACGCGCAATGGTTTGTACATCTAAATAGGTATTGCTTTTAACCTCCCCTGCTAATACCGCCTGCCCTGTTGTAACTAAGGTTTCACATGCTACTTTACTATCAGCATCAAAAGCTAAAAAATTATCTAAAAGTGCATCACTAATTTGATCAGAAACTTTATCTGGGTGTCCTTCACTTACAGATTCAGAGGTAAATAAATATGCCATTCTCGTTTTATTATTTAGAAGAGATTTGACGAAAAGAATTAAAGAAGTTTACACCGCTTTTAGCATTTTTATTGAGGTTGCAATAAGTCAAATCCTTCCTCTTTGTTGAATGACAAAAGTAGGAGAAAACAAAAAAGTTGCAAAATATTTTCAGCTTTCTTTATAAATCATATTTCACCTTAAAAATGACATATCTAGGCTGTACAAAATAAGAAGAGGTACTAAAAAAGAAGTCGTTAAAAGTATCCTGATTTATCTCTGTATTATTAGTAAGGTTGGTTCCGTTAACACTAAATTCCCATTTACTGTCTTCTTTTTGATAAGATAAACTAGCTTTTAAAAATCCATACTCATTTTCTACGGTATCGGCACGGTCTCTAAAAAAGTAGTAATCGTAATCTGCTAAAAAGATAAAGTTTTTAAGAAAAGAAGCATCAAACTTAACAAAAGGCCTATCCGTAAAAAAAGCGGTTTCTGTAGGACCTGTATTATAGGTGTTTTTAGTATATCTATACCCTAACTCTAAATTGGGTGCTGTACGAAAACTTGTTCCAGCAGAGAGCGTATAATTTTCTGAAAATGAAGTAGAGTTTTGAGCTACATCATTAATGATATTAAAGGTACTTGTATACGCTAAAGATGCTCTAGCAGAGAATTTAATTCTATTAATTGTGCGTTGAAAACTACCAGAACCACTCAATGTCTCATCTGGTAAATTAGAATTAATAGTAGTTCTTACTTGATTAATACCTACTATTTCTGTGTTTCCTTTAAAAGCATCTGTTCGCCTATTATAAACCACATTCGCAAATATGTTTTGCAAATTATAGATGTTGAAACTAAAGAAGTTTAAAGACACATTATGGAATTGTGCACTTTCTAATTCGTTATTCCCTTGATATAAAGAATTGTAATTATTAAAAACAAAAGCTTCCGCTAGATTATTAATATCTGTAAAACTTCTTGTTAGGTTATAATTTAATCGTAAAGATTCTGATTGTTTAAATTGATAATTCACAAAGAGGTCTGGAACTACAGTAAAAAGTTGATCTCTAGTTTCTGTGCCTAATTGTGTATTAGTGGCTGAATAATTATGTGCTGTAAAGCCAGGGTTAAAAGTAAATTTACCTGCAATAAGCTTGTAATGAAAGCCTAAATACACATCAGAAAAATTAAAGCCTACCCTATTATTTAAAGAAGCTTCATCAAAATTTAATTCTTGACTATTATCTAAAATTTGAAAAATTCTAGAATCAAAATTCTGACTACTTTGTGTTGTACCCAGCGTAAAATTTAAATTGCTTTTTGCTCCTGTTACTAAAAAATAATCCAACTTAGCATCTACACGATTGGCTAATACACGTTGCTCTTGATTGATATTAAAATTGTTCTGGTTTTCATCAAAAGGAACTACATCTTGAAAAGGTTGTATGGAACGAAGCGCGTTATAAAAAGGGTCTTCATTAGAATGTAAATACTGCGTTTCAAAAGCAAAGATATTTTTATCATTAAGTGTGTAGTAGATATTAGAACTTTGCGTTATACTCAATGGCTCTTGCTCTAAATTTTCGGTAATCTCATCGGTTACATTAGAAACAGTAAATAAGTCTATTTGTTCTTCCTCGTCTGATAGTTTTATAATAATATCATAATCCCACTGTAAATTTGGCGAAGGGTTATAATTAGTAGCAAACTTAATAAGCCCCAAATTAGTAACTTGATCAGAATTGCTTTGTGTTGTTTCTAACTGGTTTGTAGAAATAAACGTACGCGTAATATCTGTCTCTAAAAGGGTGTTGTTGTAAGAATAGATGCCAAAACCACTTAGTCTAAACTTTTCGCTAGGTTTATAACTAAAATTAACCGCTCCAAATCTAGAGTCTATTTCTAATGCCCTATTATTTTGTAATTGTGACAAACCCAATCCATTAGACCCTGTATTAAAGTTTGTACCATTATTTGCTCGCGTTGCTGTTCTTAAGCCACCTACAAAATTTCTAAAATCACGAGCTGTATACGGCAATTCACCTACGTTATTTATATCTGTAAGTATGTTTACACTAAATTCTGGACTGTAATAAAAGAGTTTTGGGTGTACAGAATAGCGCTCATCAAAACCAATACCACCACTAATTTCACCAAACCAAAACTTCTTTTTCCCATCTTTTAGTTTAATATTTATGGCAATATTATCTTGGTTATTGGTAACACCACTCAATTGCGAAACTTCACTAAAATTACGTAAAACCTCCACTTTTTTTAAAGCATTAGCAGGAATATTTTTTGATGCTAGTTTAGAATCTCCATCAAAAAAATCTTCACCTTCTACCATCACTTTAGTAACTTTTTTTCCCTCTACCTCAATCTCACCATCATCATTAACCTCTACCCCTGGTAGTTTGTTAAGCACATCAGCAAGTTTCTTTTCTGTACCAGAAACAAAAGAGTCTGTATTGTAAACTATTGTATCTCCTTTTACTGTTATAGGGATCTCATAGACTACCTCTACCTCATCTAGGTTTTCTGTCGCCTCTAATAAAATTATATCTTTTACAATATCCTGGTCTGTAGTTTTTATAGCTATCTCTTTTGTTTCATAACCAAGAAAACTAATCTTTAATATATAATCTGAATTTGCTTTAAGCTTTATTTTATAAAAGCCTTCGGGGTTTGTTATTCCAAAGCCATCTAATGCTTGATTCGCTTGATTTATAGCTACTACATTAGCAATATCTAATGGATTCTGAAGCGAATCACGAACAGTACCAGAAACAGAAATATTTTGCGCTGAAACAACAGTTACAGACAATACAAATAGTATTGCCCATTGGATTAAATAAGGCTTTTTCATTAACCTCTTATTCTAAAGCCATTACCTCCACGGCGGTTTCCACCTCTAAAACGCTCTGACATCTCTTCAATTTTTTCAGCCATAATTTTATCAAACTCTTTTTGGTTCACTTTTTTACCTTTACTAGGTGCTTCTAAATCAATTTTTTCTTCAGAGTTTAAAACAATCTTGCTTGATAAAATGGCGGTACGTTCATCATTAACTTCTAGAATTAAACCAGGTAAACCCCAATAATTACCAGGGCCTTGACTTATTGGTATTTCTGGAGTGTACCACGCGGTAACTACTCTATCTTTTGGAGGGTCAATTCTGGATAGTAAAGAATTAGACCTAGTACTATCTTTTTGTATGCTGTCTTTAGAAGCGCTTTGTTGCCTATTAGCTCCTCTAGGTCCTCGTTGTCTAAATCTATTAAACGCAACTGTATCTGCTTTTTTTATAGCTGTAGCCTTATAACACGTATAATTGCCTATTTTTTTTGTTTCTGAACTCAATTTCCAATCCCAATTGGTTAAGCTGTCTTTTACTAAAAATATTTTTCCAAACATTTCTGTTTGGTTGGTATAAGATTGGTCTTGTACATTTTTATATAATTCGCCACTACCGCCACCTATTGCTGCAAATCCAAAACCTCCTCTACCAGCAGCAGCCGAAGGTGCTTCTAATTTTTCTTCCTGAATATAAATTGACGCAGCACGATCAAAAGTTAGCTCAAAACTTTGTTCCGAGAAACTCTTCATACGTTCTTGAATACGTTGTTTTTGCTGTTCACTTATTTCGCGACCTTCAAAATTAAAATCTATAGTGGTTTTACTTTGATAGGTTACTTTTCCTTGAAAGTCTTGTGCAGTAAGGACAAGGCTAGAAGCAAAAAAGATTACAATTAATAGTGGATTCTTATTCATTTTTTGTTGATTTTAGTTTTTAGACTACAGTTCTTTAAAAAAGTTTATTCTGCATGTAAAATTTTAAGAAACTTTAACAATTCGCTATAAACTTAGCTTCAATTTATAGCTGCCTACGATTAGTTACAACTTTAAAAAGCAATCCTAATTAAGTTAAATAATTTATTAT
>CAZLUS010000074.1:0-1556 GCA_964562775.1 uncultured Flavobacteriaceae bacterium
AAAATGGTATTTTAGTAGTATGAACCTAAACCAGGTAACAGTTCCGTCTAAGGATATCCAGAAATCCATTGCTTTTTATAAAACACTGGGTTTAGAACTTATTGTAGAAGCACTACCCCATTATGCTCGCTTTGTTTGCCCAGATGGTAATGCAACTTTCTCTGCGCATTTGGTTGAAGAACTGCCTAAAGGCGATGGTATTTATGTTTATTTTGAATGTGATGATTTGGACGAACATGTAGCCAAGCTAGAGCAAAAAGGAATTGTTTTTGACGAATTGCCCAATGATAAGTCGTGGTTATGGCGAGAAGCGCGTTTAAAAGACCCCGATGGTAATAAAATTATACTCTATTTTGGGGGTGAAAATCGTTTAAATCCACCTTGGCGTGTTTAACTTATATTCCTATGAAAATACCTAAATACATATTACCCATTATTATCATTGCACAATTTTGCTGTACGTCTTTATGGTTTGCAAGTAATGGGGTATTAAGTGACCTCATCTTAAACTTTAAACTTAATGAAAATGCATTGAGCAATTTAACCTCGGCAGTACAATTTGGCTTTATATCAGGTACATTACTCTTTGCCATACTTACTATTACAGACCGTTTTTCGCCGTCAAAAGTTTTTTTTAGTGCTGCTATTTTAGGTGCATTATCTAACGCGGTTATCTTATGGGAAAGTAATTCGCTATTTACATTAATCTTATTTAGATATTTAACAGGGTTCTTTTTAGCAGGTATTTACCCTGTGGGAATGAAAATTGCTGCCGATTATTACGATAAGGGTTTAGGAAAATCCTTGGGCTTTTTAGTAGGCGCATTGGTATTAGGCACTTCTTTTCCTCACCTTTTAAACGGATTGAAAAGCTATTTTTCTTGGCAATCTGTAATTAGTACTACTTCTATTTTAGCAGTATTTGGTGGGGTACTTATGCTAACACTAGTACCAAATGGGCCAAATAGAAAACAAAATCAGCAAATGGATTTTAGTGGCTTTTTTAAAGTTTTTAAAAATCTAGAATTTAGAGCTGCTGCCTTTGGGTATTTTGGGCATATGTGGGAACTGTACACCTTTTGGGCTTTTGTACCTCTACTTTTAAGCACCTACCAAAATATGCATCAAACAACGCTAAATATCCCTTTACTATCCTTTGGTATAATAGCCATTGGAAGTCTATCCTGTGTATTAGGTGGTTATATTTCTGAAAAAATTGGAGTAAAGAAAACGGCTAGTTTTGCTTTAGGCTTATCTGCCTGTTGCTGTTTAGTAGCTCCATTATTTTTTGCCATACCTTCACCTATAATTTTTGTTTGTTTTTTACTTTTCTGGGGCATGGTGGTCATTGCAGACTCTCCTTTGTTCTCTACCCTAGTTGCTAAAAGTGCAGATCCAGAATTAAAAGGAACAGCGCTAACGATTGTAAATTCTATTGGTTTTGCAATTACTATTATAAGTATTCAATTTATATCAACTATTAAAAGTAGCCTTACAGGCAATTGGTTTTATATGTTTTTAGCTATAGGACCTTTATTAGGTTTATTAGCATTGAC
>CAZLUS010000074.1:1656-12019 GCA_964562775.1 uncultured Flavobacteriaceae bacterium
ATAACTAATAGCATCGTTTAAAAAATAACTCTCAAAAGCCGAAGGTGGCAAGTAAATACCTTGGTCGAGCATCCCATGAAAATACTTTTTAAAAGTGGCGTTATTGCCTTTAGCTGAGCTGTCAAAATCTACTACGGGTGCTTCACAGAAATGCACAGAAATCATACTACCAAAACGATTAATTTGATGAGGAACTCCTTTTTTAGTTAAAACCTCGGCAATACCCTTATGCAAGTATGCTGTTTTTTCAGCAAGACTTGTAAAGGTTTCTGGTTTGGTATTTAGTTCGGTAAGCATTGCCAGACCAGCACTCATTGCTAAAGGGTTACCACTTAAAGTACCTGCTTGATATACGGGTCCTTCGGGAGCTAAATGACTCATAATTTCATCACGTGCAGCAAAAGCTCCTACAGGTAAGCCTCCCCCGATTACTTTACCAAACATCACAATATCTGCAGCTATCCCCAAAGCTTCTTGTGCTCCTCCTTTGCCTAATCTAAAACCAGTCATAACCTCATCAAAAAGCAATAAAATTTCTTCTTGAGTACAAAGAGTTCTAAGCCCGTTAATAAATTCTTCAGTAGGAATAATACATCCCATATTACCAGCTACGGGTTCTATAATAATTGCTGCTAATTCGCCTTTATTCGCTTTTACAAGGGCTTTTACACCTTCTAAATCATTATACCTGGCAAGTAAGGTGTCTTTTGCTGTGCCTTGGGTTACTCCTGGGCTATTTGGACTCCCAAAAGTAACTGCACCGCTGCCTGCTTGAATTAAAAACGAATCGGAATGTCCATGATAACACCCTGCAAATTTTATTATTTTGTCTTTTCCGGTATAACCACGCGCTAATCGAACCGCACTCATGCAAGCTTCGGTTCCGGAGTTTACAAAACGAATCTTGTCAATATTAGGCACCATGTTTACAGCTAATTTGGCAAGTTCGGTTTCAATTTCTGTTGGAATACCAAATGAAGTTCCCTTTTTAGCTTTTTCAATTACCGCTTCTAATACTGGCTTGTGGGCATGTCCTAAAATAAGTGGCCCCCATGAAGCGATATAATCAATATACGTATTATCGTCTTCGTCATAGAGATACGCCCCTTTGGCTTCTTTTATAAAAATTGGGTCACCACCAACAGCTTTAAATGCTCTAACAGGTGAGTTTACACCACCAGGGATATATTTTTTAGCTTCTGTGAATAAAGCACTACTTCTTTGATATCGCATGAATATTTTTTTGTCATTCCCTTATAGGAGAATCTAAAATTGTATTAGGTACATCTAGGCTACTCGCGATGCTACACTAGTTATTTCTTTTTTGCCTTTCTAAGGTTTAGCACCTGTCCAATAGTCAAATTATTACTATTTAATCTATTAAGCTGCTTAATTTCGTCTACAGAAATATTATATTTTCTAGAAAGCCCATATAAAGTATCTCCTTTTTCCACCACATGGGTAAAAACATCATACTTTTTAGGTTTTCTTACGGTATCTAAACCATCACGCACTACCGCTTCATCATAATCATTTAAGTTATAGCGTTCAATTAAAGAAATTAATTTTTGCGGATATTGCTTGTCTGTTGCATAGCCAGCTTTTCGCAAACCATGAGCCCATTTCTTATAATCATCTCGGCGGTAATTAAATAAAAAACGATAGCGAGAACGCCCCGCTAGAAAAATACTATGATCACGGAAAGAAAACATTGGATGATTGTACTTTCTAAAACATTCTCCTTTAGCATCATCATCATGAAAAGCATATTCGCCTGTCCATCCTGTGTGACATTTAATGCCAAAATGATTATTGGTTTTTAGAGTTAAATTCCCTTTTCCTGAACCACTTTCTAAAATGCCTTGCGCTAAGGTTATACTAGCAGGAATACCAAAAGCTCGCATTTCATATTGCGCTATTTCGGCAAATTCTTCGATATATTCTGCTGTAGAATTAATTGGGAATTTTACAAATTTACCTGGGTCGTCAGGCAGTGGATATAATTCTGATTTATTAAATTTTGCAGCTTCTATACCTTCATTAGGTTTATAAGTACCCGCTTTTGGTGCTTCCGCTTTAGCTGTTTTTACCCTGTTACTTATAGCTCGTTTTTTTGTTTTACAACCAACTAGGGAAACAACAAATAATACACATACAAACTGTTTAATCATTTTAATAGGGGTAATTTTTTCTTTTTCAATACTATATTCATGCCAGAAATACCTTGTAAGCCACCACTGTGAATAGCTAGTATTTTAGTGCCTGCTTTAAAATAATTTTTTGAAATCAAATCAAAAAGTCCATAAAATAGTTTTCCTGTGTAAATAGGGTCTAACTGAATTTTAGTGTCTCTTTTAAAATTATTAATAAAGTTCACCAAACCTATATTAAGCTTGGCATAGCCTCCAAAATGATAGTCAGAAATTAATTTCCAATTCTCATTTTTAGCAAATTTACGAATATCATCCTTTAGAAAATCACCCTTCAATACGGGAAAACCTAAAACACGCTGATTCTGCTTTGCCGAATTACTTAAACCTGCTAGCGTTCCTCCAGTACCAACGCAACTACAAACTACATTAAAATGAGTATCGTTTTCTGTTAAAATCTCTTGACAGCCTTGTACCGCTAAACTATTTGTACCTCCTTCTGGAATATGGTAGAAATCACCGAATACATTTTTAAGCTCGTTTAAAAATTTGATGTCTTCTTTTTTACGGTATGCTTCTCTGCTAACAAAATGCAAATACATACCATGCTCTTTTGCTAGCTTAAGTGTTGGGTTGGTTTCCCATATTGTTGCTAGTTCTTCACCGCGAATAACACCAATAGTTTTAAACCCATATTCTTTGCCTACGCATGCTGTAGCTGCAATATGATTAGAATAAGCCCCTCCAAAGCTTAATAGCACCGATGCATTTTCTGCTTTTGCTGCTTGTATGTTATATTTAAGCTTACGGTATTTATTGCCCGATATAATGGGGTGAATTAAATCTTCTCGTTTAATAAAAAGCTCAACTTTCTTTTCACGAAATAAGGGCAAATCAATCTGCTGATTCTCTACATTCAAAAGTTAGGGACGAAAAATATAATTTAAAAAAGCATAAGCTTTTCTACGTTGTGGATATCCTAAATCTTGTTCTTTAGCATAGGCTTCACGCTCAAAAGAAATGTTCTTGTAAGCACGATAAAAATCTTGGTATAATAATGCTCTAAACAACCATTCTGTAAAATAAATGATATAAAAAGGAAGAATTAACAGTTCTTTTTGTTGGCTTAGATGAATCTTTTCATGATTGATAAGTACATTATCTTCTTTGTATACATTTTCTTTAACGAAAATGAATGGCCAAATTGTTAAACCAACATAATTGCTGCGAAAAAAATGTTTAAATACTAAAACCATTTTATTATTTATTAAGATAGGGAACACTCAAATATATAAGTTCAAATGGCTTAGTTGTAAGAATATTCGTTGATTTTACTAACAATTTCGGTGGATAACTTATTTTGAAGAAATACGTCTTATTAAAGTTATAGGCAAAAAACGTACCTTTAAACGCTAGTTTATCATAAAAAATGAAAGAATACATTCCCTTAGAGGAGGGTGATTTTTACCTTTCTCCAGAAGGATACAAAGTATTTACAGAGCAGTACCACCTTAAAAGAGGTTATTGTTGTGAAAGCAGTTGTAGGCATTGTCCATACGGATATAGTCAAAAAACTAATTCGAGATAGTTACATATAGGTTTCGGCATAGTTTTTGTGCCTATTTTAATGTGATTTAGGCATAACATATAAAAATATAACTATGAAAAAAATTAAATTTATTGCACTCCCTTTTCTAGTGCTTTTGTTTTTAAGCTCCTGTGCTTCGGTAAATGTTGTTTCGGATTATGATACAGAAACAAACTTTAAAGAATACAAAACCTATGCTTATTACAAGACAGGTATTGATCGAGTTCAAATTTCCGATTTAGATAAAAAACGTATTTTAAAAGCTATTGATGCTGAAATGGCCTCGAGAGGTTTTACTAAATCTCAAAGCCCAGATATACTTGTAAGTATATTTACTAAGGAGCGTGAGCAAGTGGATGTATATAACAATAATTTTGGATTTGGTGGATTTGGCAGATTTGGTGGTTTTGGATTTAGTCGTTTTGGTGGTTTTGGTGGTTTTGGCTATGGTGGCTTCGGTTATGGAGGTGGTTTTGGACCAAATGTAAGCACGCGCACCGAAGGGTCACTTTTTATAGACCTTATTGATAATAAAAATAAAGCACTAGTATGGCAAGGACGTGGTATTGGTACTTTAAACAATACTTCTAATATTGAAAAGAAAGAAGAGCGTATTAAAAAGTTTGTTTCGCAAATTCTTGAAACATACCCTCCTGTAGCAACTTCAAAGTAATAGTGAGCGAAGTAACTGTATAATTAAGTTTAAGTGTTTAATTAAAGCTGGTTAGGTTGTTACTTCGTTTTTTATTTATTCTAAATACGTTTTAACATTAGCTAAAGCTTCTTTTATCCCTGCAGGATTTTTTCCTCCTGCGGTAGCAAAGAAAGGTTGCCCTCCACCACCTCCTTGAATGTATTTACCTAACTCACGAACAATAGTCCCTGCATTAAGGTTACGCTCAAAAGCTAGTTCTTTAGAAATATAACAAGAAAGTATGGCTTTGCCATTATCTTCGGATGCTAGAAGTAAGAATACATTATCTTTATTCTCTCCCATTTTAAAAGAAAGGTCTTTAATTCCTCCAGCATCTAAGTCTACTTTCTTAGCCAGAAATTTAACGCCGTTTAGGTCTATTAATTCGTTTAATAATTCTGTTTTAAGGTTTTTTGCTTTATCCTTTAACAAGCTTTCTACCTGTTTTTTTAATTGCGTATTTTCTTCTTGCAAAGAAGCAACTGCCTTAACAGGTTCTTTAGCATTGTTTAATAAATCTTTAATTTCATAGAGAGCACGGTTGTTTTTAAAATAAAAGTCTTTCACCGCATCCGATGTGATGGCTTCTATACGTCTAATACCTGCCGCAACAGCACCTTCAGAAGTAATTTTAAAATGCCAAATATCCCCTGTGTTTTTAACGTGAGTACCGCCACAAAGTTCTATAGATTGTCCAAAGCGCACTGTACGTACTGTATCACCATATTTTTCGCCAAACAAAGCCATAGCTCCCTGAGCAAGGGCTTCTTTTACAGGCACGTTTCTTCCTTCTTCAAAAGGAAGATTTCCTTCTATACGTGCATTTACAAAATTTTCTACTTCACGCAGTTCTTTAACCGTTAATTTTGAAAAATGAGAAAAATCAAAACGCAAGTATTTTGAGTGCACAGCAGATCCTTTTTGCTCTACATGCGTACCTAAAACTTCTCGTAAAGCTTGATGTAACAAATGCGTAGCTGTATGATTACTTTCTGTTCTAGAACGTTGCTTTTGATCTACAGCTACTTTATAAGTACTAGAAATATCTCTAGGAAGGGTTTCAGAAAAATGCACAATCTCATTATTCTCTCTTTTTGTATCTACAATGTATACTATATCACCATTTGCAGCTTCTAAATAGCCTTTATCGCCAACCTGTCCGCCACCTTCTGGATAAAATGGTGTTATATTAAATACAAGTTGGTATTGATTACCTTCTTTTTTACTATTAACCTTCCTATATTTTACCAGTTTTACTTTTGCTTCTAGCGTATCATAACCTATAAATTCTTGGACTGCATCATCTATAAGCATGGTCCAATCTTCTTTAGAGGTTTCAGATGCCGCTCTGGAACGGTCTTTTTGCTTTTTTAAAGCTTTTTCAAAACCGGCAATATCTAACCTATACCCTTTTTCATCAAGGATAAGTGTAGTTAAGTCAATAGGAAATCCAAAAGTATCGTACAGCTCAAAAGCTTTCTGACCATCAATAGTTTTATCTTTTGAAGATTTAATAACAGAATCTAATAAGACCAAACCTTGCTCTAGTGTACTTAAAAAAGAATTTTCCTCTTCTTTAACTACATTTTCAATAAGTTGAAACTGCTCTTTAAGCTCAGGAAAGGCTTTACTCATAGACTCTGACAACACTTTTATTAAACGATAAATAAAAGGCTTCTTAGTATCTAAAAAAGTAAATCCGTAACGTACCGCACGACGTAAAATTCTTCTAATAACATAGCCAGCACCAGTATTACTTGGTAATTGTCCATCTGCAATAGAAAAGGCAACAGCACGTATGTGGTCTGCAATAACGCGAATTGCAATATCTGTTTCTTCTTTATGGCCGTACTTAACCCCTGTAATAATTTCTATCTCTCTAATTAATGGCGTAAATACATCTGTATCATAGTTCGATTTTACACCCTGTAATACCATACAAAGACGCTCGAAACCCATGCCAGTATCTACATGCTTTTCTGGTAAGTTTTCAAGGCTGCCATTTGCAAGCCTATTGTACTGCATAAAAACAAGATTCCATATTTCTACTACTTGCGGATGATCTTGATTTACTAATGAAGCGCCATCTACTTTTGCTTTTTCTTCGTCGGTACGTATATCAACATGTATCTCAGAGCAGGGTCCACAAGGACCTTGGCTTCCCATCTCCCAAAAATTATCTTTTTTATTACCCATGATAATGCGGTCTTCAGGCACAATAGCCTTCCACAAATCATAAGCCTCAGTATCTTTTTTTAGCTTATCACCATCATCACTACCTTCAAAAACAGAAACATACAGACTATCCTTATCAATACCATATACTTCTGTTAAAAGTTCCCATGCCCATGTAATGGCTTCTTTTTTAAAGTAGTCGCCAAAGCTCCAATTACCAAGCATTTCAAACATGGTATGGTGGTAGGTATCTTTACCTACTTCCTCTAAATCATTATGCTTACCGCTTACTCTAAGGCATTTTTGAGTATCCGTAATTCGTTTCGATTTAGGAACGGTATTTCCTAAAAAGAATTCTTTAAATTGATTCATCCCCGCATTGGTAAACATGAGCGTTGGGTCATTCTTCATAACCATGGGGGCCGATGGAACAATCTTATGTTCTTTGGATTTAAAAAATTTTAAAAACTGGTCTCTAACCTTTTGCGATGTCATCTTAGAAGATAAGCTTTAATTAATTTTAACAGATTCAACAAAACAATTTTTATATTTGTTTGTTATCAAAAATATGAATGATCAAAAATAGGATAAAATCCAATCATGTCTAAAGTAAAATATTATTACGATCCAGATACACTATCTTACAGAAAGATAGAACCAAAAAAATCTAAAAGATATCGCAATCTTGGGTTTTTTCTTTTAGGCTCCTTTTTATTTGGATTAATGAGTCTTATTATTCTTTTAAACACAAATTTTTTAAATACTCCTAAAGAACTTTCATTAGCTAGAGAAGTTGAGAATTATGAACTTCAATTTGACATCTTAGATAAAAAGATGGGACAGATGGAACAGGTTTTAGCAAATATTGAAGACAGAGATAACAATATATACCGTCTTTACTTTGAAGCAAACCCTATCCCCGAAGAGCAAAGAAAAGCAGGTTTTGGTGGTGTAAATAGATATAAATCATTAGAAGGATTTAATAATTCTACCATTATAACCGATGCTACAAAGCGTTTAGACATTATACAAAAACAAATGGTAATACAATCAAAATCATTAGATGAGATCGCTTTACTAGCAGCAGAAAAAGAAAAATTCTTAGAAGCCATTCCTGCCATACAACCGGTTAGAAATGCAGATTTAAAAAGAATGGCTTCTGGTTTTGGATGGCGTACAGATCCTTTTACCAAAGCACGAAAAATGCATAAGGGAATGGATTTTACAGCTCCTAGAGGTACGCCTATTTATGCTTCTGGAAACGGAAAAGTTACTAGAGCAGATAGTAATTCTTCTGGCTATGGGAAACATGTTCGTATAGATCATGGTCATGGTTATTTAAGTCTGTATGCACACATGAGTAAATATAATGTTACCAAAGGGCAAAAAGTTAAACGCGGTGATTTAATAGGTTTTGTTGGTAGTACTGGGCGTTCAGAAGCTCCTCATTTACATTATGAGATATGGAAAGACAAAGAAAAAATTAACCCGATTAACTTCTATTACGGTAGTTTAACACCTATAGAATTTGAGAATATGCTTAAGTATGCTAACCAAGAGAACCAATCTTTAGATTAATGCACTTAGAACTTCCTGATAAAAGATATTACGGTATTGGTGAAGTTGCCAAAGCATTTGGCGTAAACACCTCACTTATACGTTTTTGGGAAAAGGAATTTGATGCTATAAAGCCAAAAAAGAATGCTAAGGGTAACCGTAAATTTACTCCCGAAGACATAAAAAATCTACAGCTTATTTATCATCTGGTAAAAGAACGAGGTTTTACCTTAGAAGGGGCTAAAATTCACTTAAAAGAAGAAAAGCATAAAACACTATCTAATTTTGAAGTCATAGAGAAACTACAAAAGATACGTGCAGAGCTACTTAAGATTAAAGAACAATTATAAACGAACACTAAACACGTATTAAAATGAAAAATAAAATTCTTGGCTTTGGATGCCTGGGTATAGGATTAATAGCTCTTGTTGTTATTGCAATTGCTGGAATTATGTTTTATGTAAACACCAATAACACCTTAGTTGACATGAAAGGCCAAGCGACAAAGCAATGGGCCAATGTTGAAAGTTCTTACCAAAGAAGAAGCGATTTAATTGGCAATTTGGTAAAAACAGTGCAAGGTGCTGCTGATTTTGAAAGAACAACACTTAAAGAAGTTATAGAAGCACGTTCTAAAGCTACCTCAACAACCATAGATGCCAATAATTTAACAGCAGAAAATATGGCGCAGTTTCAACAAGCGCAATCTGGTTTATCTTCTGCCTTATCAAGACTTTTAGTTACTGTAGAACGCTATCCTGATTTAAAAGCAAATCAAAATTTTTTAGAACTCCAATCGCAATTAGAAGGCACAGAGAATAGAATAAATGTAGAGCGTAATCGCTTTAATGATTTGGCAGGAGAGTATAATATTAAAATAGCAAAAATACCTACAAACTTTATTGCCAATATCGCTGGCTTTAATGCAATGGCATTGTTTTCTTCTGATCCAGGTACCGAAAATGCTCCTGATGTAGATTTTAATTTTTAATAACTATGTCTAAAGTTGAAGCTTTTTTGAGTCCTCAAGAAGAAGAAGAAATTGTGGACGCAATTCTTAAGGCAGAAAAAAACACTTCTGGTGAAATACGAGTGCATATAGAAGCGTCTGCGAAGCTAGATCATTTTAGTAGAGCCCAACAAGTGTTTCATTTTTTAAAAATGGATAACACCAAAGACGAAAATGGCGTGCTACTTTATGTTGCAGTAGAAGATAAAAAATTTGTTATCTATGGCGATAAAGGAATAGATAAAGCTGTACCCAAAGGCTTTTGGGACACTACTAAAGAAACAATTTCTTCTCATTTTAAAGAGGGGAATTTTAAACAGGGGATTATTGATGGTGTATTAAAAGCAGGCAAAGAACTTGAAACTCATTTCCCTTGGCACCATAACGACACTAATGAACTAAGCGATGCAATTTCTAAAGGTTAGCCTATTACTAACTTTATTTTTTACAAACCTCGCTTGGGGGCAATTTACCATACCCAAAAAACCAAAAGAACAAACTAGCGTTTACGATTACGTAAACCTACTCTCTGATTCTCAAAAATCTATTTTAGAACAAAAACTTATTCGCTATGCAGATAGTACTTCTTCTCAAATAGTTGTTGCTATTATTAGTTCTACCGAAGGGGAAAATATTAATTTTCTTGGAGCACAATGGGGGCAAAAATGGGGAATAGGTCAAGACAAAAAGGATAATGGTATATTGGTATTGCTCGCCAGAGACGATAGAAGAATAGCCATAAATACAGGTTATGGCGTAGAAGGTTTATTAACAGATCTTTTAAGCAGACGTATTATTGAGACTGTTATTATTCCTGAGTTTAAAGTTGGAAATTATAATGCAGGATTAAACAAAGGCGTAGACGCTATTTTTAAGGTATTAAATGGAGAATTTAAAGAAGAACGCAACTTTAACAAACAGTCTTCTTTTGATACTTTTTTACCCTTTATTATCTTCTTAGTCATCTTATTTATCCTCATTAGTAGAAAAGGACGAGGAGGAAAAGGAAATAATCGTGGTGGTCATGGGCGTATTGGAGGAGATTTACTAGACATCATTATTCTAAGCAATATGGGGCGTGGTGGTTACCGCGGTGGATCCTCTGGTGGTGGTTTTGGTAGCGGAGGTGGCTTTGGTAGCGGAGGAGGCTTTGGCGGTGGATTCGGCGGAGGCGGCTTTGGTGGCGGTGG
>CAZLUS010000075.1:0-11697 GCA_964562775.1 uncultured Flavobacteriaceae bacterium
ATAATAGAGAGTGGTTTACAGCACATAAGGAAAGCTTTGTTAACCATCAGACAAATGTAAAAGCTTTTTGCGCAGCAATACTATCTAATTTAAATACACACGACCAAATAGAGAAATTAAAAATGTTTCGGATTTATAGAGATGTTCGTTTTTCAAAAGATAAGACCCCATATAAATCGCATTTTGCTTGTTCTTTCTCTAGAATGGGAGCATCGCGTAGAGGTGGATATTATTTACGTATTAAACCTGGGGGTACATTTTTGGCTACAGGGTTTTGGGGTCCAGAAAAAGAAGACCTTTTTCGTGTACGTAAAGAGCTAGCGTTAGATGCTACGGAGTTTAGAGTAGTATTTAATGATAAAGCTTTTAAATCAGCATGGGGAGAGTTGCAAGGAGATACCTTAAAAACAGCTCCTAAAGGCTTTGATAAGGAACACCCTGATATTGATTTAATTCGGCACAAGCAATTTATCTTTGTCAAGAATTTTACAGATAAAGAAGTACTATCCAAAGATTTTTTAAAAGAAATAGATACTTCTTTTAAAGCTATAAGGCCATTTTTTGATTTAATGAGCTCCGTTTTAACTACAAATTTAAATGGCGAGTCTTTAATTGATTGAAACAAATTTATTAAAAACAAAAACCACCGTTATTGCAATGGCGATGACGGTGGTTTTTAATTAAAGAAGTAATTTTTATTTGCTTTCTAAAAAAGCTTCAAAAGATTTTAATTCAAGAGGTCGCTTTTTTAAATACTTAGTTTTCATTTTTACAAAATCCTTTTTGGCTTCATTAAATCTATTAACGATAACCTTTATATTTTCTAATTCTGCATTAGAAGGTTTATCATAGTTAGTAGCTACTTTACTGTATAGGTCGGCCATTTTTTCTCTTAGTTGTGGTTCTGCAGAACCTACATAATTATCTCCAGTTGTAATAACTAAGGTTTCTTTTAAGGTATTTAGCTTACTTAAGGTCTTAGTATCGTTATTTGATTCCGCATTAACTAAAATTTCATCCACTTCATATACCATATGGGCCAACTCCTGAGTCATATTATATAACTGCATAGTTGTAGTGTTCTTTAATTCTCTATCGGCAGCAGTTAATGGAGATTTTTTGTCGTATACTAAGTTAAAGACATGCTCATAAGTATCTTTTCCTTTTTTCAACACCGCTTTGTAGCTTCCTTCTGGAACTTGCGGAGAAGTAAAGCCACCAAAACTAAATGTTTTTCCTTTTGCTACTTTAGGCTGTTTTCTTGTGTAATTCCAATTTACAATATTAATCCCTTTAGATTTGCCTGGTCCTAATTCTGAGATTAAGTTGCCATCCATATCCTGAATTTCCATAGTCATTTTACCGAAAGTATGTCTCTTCTTAAGATAGTACTTAATTTGAACATTTTTAGTTTTGTTAGGACCTACAAATTGGGTTTCACCACCAAAGCTTCCAGAAAAACCACCTGTTTCGTTAATAACAGTTTCTGGGGTATCAAAGAAATGCACATTTTTAGTTAATACTTCATTGTTAATATTGCGCAGCGGAGAAATATCATCTATAATAATAACACCTCGACCATGCGTTCCCATTACCAAGTCATTTGTTCTTTTTTGTAAATCGATAAAATGTACTGCAACAGATGGCATGTTATTGGTGAACTTCTTCCAATTTTTACCACCATCCATAGTAATATATAAACCAAATTCAGTGCCTAGGAATAATAAATCCGGATTCACATAATCTTCTTGTATGTTTCTGGCAAAACCTATAACATCATCCGAAATTATATTTGTCCATGTTTTTCCAAAGTCAGTAGTTTTATACGCATAAGCCTTTTGGTCATTCATAGTATGACCATCAAAAACAGCATAAGCTGTACCCTTATTAAAGGTACTAGCTTCAATGTGATAACACCATGTGTTTGCAGGTAATCCAGAAATATTAGAGACAGTATTTGTCCATGTTTTGCCTCCATCTTTTGTTACTTGCACATTACCATCATCTGTACCAACCCAGATTACTTTTTCATCTAAGGTAGATTCTGCAATAGTAAATATGGTAGTATGGTTTTCTGCACCAGAATTATCTTTAGATAATCCCCCAGAATTTTCTTGATTTTGTTTAGCTGGGTCATTAGTTGTTAAATCTGGCGAAATAATCTTCCAACTATTACCCATATCTTCAGATTTATGCAAATATTGACTACCCATATAAAATCTATCTGGTTGATTTGTGCTTATTGCCATTGGGGCATTCCAATTCCAGCGTAGGTCTTTAGCCTCACCAGTGGGGAGGGGTTGAATAGTTTTGGTTAAATTTCTATCAGTATCAATACGCCAAACATTTTCAGCTCCTTGCATTTCTGAATAAATAATATTTTTTGTAGGATGCTTTAAAACTCTAAATCCGTCACCTGCACCAACAGAATTCCAATCTCTTGCTTGCACACCACCTGGAGCCGAAGAAGGACCCCACCATGAACCATTATCTTGTAGACCGCCATATACATTGTATGGTTCTGCATCATCTACACTAATATGATAGAACTGAGATAAAGGTAAATTTTCAACAATTTCCATATTTGTACCACCATCCCAGCTTCTGTAGACTCCTCCATCAGTACCAACATACATGATGTCAGAATCTTTTATACTAAAGGTAATATCATGAATGTCTGAATGCATATTCCCTAAATCTCTAAAAGTTTTCCCACCGTCTCTAGATATAGAACCACTTAAACCTCCTTTAACAACTACATTTTCGTCTTTAGGGTCTACAACAATTCTAGAAAAATAAAAAGGCCTAACTGTTATTCCAAAATCGTTATTCAATTGTTCCCATGAAGCTCCAGCATCGTTACTTCTGTATAAGCCTTTTCGTTCATCTTCTTCTGCTTCAATTACAGTGTATAAAACATTAGAATTTGATGGAGCCACAGCAATACCTAACCGACCTAACTTACCTTTAGGAAAACCATTATGGATTTTATTCCAAGTTTTACCTGCATCAATAGATTTATAAAGCGCGCTTTTAGACCCTCCAGATTCAAAAGACCATCCTGTTCTTCTAAACTCCCACATAGACGCATATAGTATATTAGGGTTTGTGGGGTCCATTGCTAAGTCTGCACAGCCTGTTTTTTGATCTATATACAACATCTTTTCCCAAGTAGCACCAGCATCTGTAGATTTATAGACTCCTCTTTCTTCACTATCTCCCCATAATGCACCAAGTATGGCTGCATAAACTTCGTTTGAATTTTTAGGATTGACAATTACATTTGCTATACGTTCAGATTTTTCAAAACCAAGTTTTTTCCAGTTAGATCCACCATCAACAGATTTGTACAGACCATCACCTACAGATACACTGTTTCTTGGCCATGTTTCACCTGTGCCAACATATATGGTATTGTCAGGGTCATTAGGGTCTAGTGTAACGGCTCCAATAGATTGGCAATATTCATCAAAAATGGGGTTAAAGGTAGTTCCGGCATCGTTAGATTTCCAGACTCCGCCACCCGCTGTACCAGCATAAATAATTCTACTGTTGGTCGGGTGGTTTTCCATATCATTGATACGGCCACTCATTAAGGCTGGACCAATTTGTCTTGCACTTATGTCTCCAAAAAGTGCTTTTCCATCAATTGATTCTAAGTTTTGTGCCTGTGTAATTTGTATTGCACAAAAACACATTGCAAGTATTGCAAGAAATAATTTTCGCATGATTTAGTTGTTTAATTAAAAGAGACCCTTCTAGGGTCTCTTTTGTTGTTTAATTTTTAGTTTTTCTCTTCTGCAATTTCTTTAGGAAACTCAAAAGCAGCATCGTCTACAGTAGGGTTTAGCTCTATAGCTTCTATAATTACTGGTTGCGATTGACCATCTTTTATTCCTTGACTGATTGAAAATGGAAAATATAGTCCATTTACTTCTTGGTAATCACTCATCGTAGTTTCTGAAGTTTGCCCTTTAGCAGGACCAGATTTAACTTCTTGCTGTACGGCTATTGGTACAAAATTTTCTGTATCAAAAAAGTAAAAAGAAACATCTTCTTCTTGCTTGCCATCTACGGTTATAGGTTCTTTAACTAATTTAACTTTAAAGGTTTCTGCACCGTCAATGGTTTCCTTGCCTAATAGCTCAACAGTATAACCCTTTTCTTTATAATCTATAAAAGGGTCAGCAAAATCGTTAGCATTTAATTTAAAATTTGCAGTTTGTTCAGCGTCACTTTTTTCTGCTTTCTGTGTTAAAAAGTTGTGACTCCATAATGTTTCACCATCAAATACACCTTGCTTTATTTCTTTACCTTGAAAATTTATAACCGTCATTTGACGACCATCTTTTAATTGAGTAATTTCAATTGGTATTTCTAGTCCACCTTGATTTACTTTAGCAGTCATTTTCATGCCATTCATGTTTTTCCAATTTTCTAACCCGCCAGTGTTTTCAAAATAATTGGCTATAATTTCTTCTACTGTCTGTGCTTGCGTAGGTATTGCTAAAGAAAATAGCAAAGCAAGGATGCTGATTTTTAGTGTTTTCATTTTAAGATTTTTTATTGATTTTACTTTAATTACCTATTTGTATAAAAATACATTAATTTGTTACAATGTATTACAATTAAAATGCCAAATCTTTTTAGATGTAATTTTAGAGTTAAATTTAATTGATACTATTAATTTGTAAATAAAGCTAATGAAGTTCGGAAAAGTTGACCATCCAGAATTAATAGATTTCACCATACCTGCCAATCATCCAGACACAGAAGTAGTTCTTAAAAACACAAGAATTAGTAAGCCTTTAAACGTATATGTAGGCTGTGCAAAATGGAACAAGCAAGATTTAAAGAATTTTTATCCAAAAGGAACAAAGGACGAATTGACCTATTATGCTTCGCAGTTTAATGCTATAGAACTGAATGCAACTTTTTATCGCATTTTTGCACCTGAAACATACCAAAAATGGTACGATAAAACTCCAGAAAATTTCAAGTTCTTTCCAAAGATGACAAACGAGGTTAGTCACCTGAGAAGAATGAATGACAAGGTATATAGTATTGCAGATAGGTATTTAGAAGTAACCTCGATTCTAAAAGAAAAACTTGGCACCATCTTTTTACAAATGCATAATAATTTTGGCCCTAAGAATTGGGATAGAGTAGTGCGCTTTGTTGAATATTGGCCTAAGGAATTTCCTTTGGCTATGGAATTTAGACACACAGATTGGTTTAATGATGAGAATGTAGCCAATGCGCTTTTTCATTTATTAGAGGAGAATAAGATTACCAATGTTTTGGTTGATACTGCAGGAAGGCGTGATATTATGCATATGCGCCTAACAACTAATGAGGCATTTATAAGATATGTTGGCGCAAACCACGAAAGTGATTATAATAGAATACTAGATTGGGTTTCTAGATTAAAAGAATGGGAGAAAATGGGCTTAAGAAACATCCATTTCTTTGTGCATCAGAATATGGAATTAGAGTCTCCGCTTTTATCAACCTACTTTATTGATAATTTGAATAAAAATTTAGGAACAGATTTGATTATCCCTAAAACTTTAGGCGGAGAACAAATGAACTTACTCTAGTTAAAATTGCTTTACTAATTTTGTACTAAAATAGTTGAATATGAGATTTCGTTCTAGAAAATGGGTAAAGCCAGAAGATTTAAATGCTAATGGCACTTTATTTGGAGGTAAGTTATTAGCTTGGATAGATGAAGAAGCAGCATTGTATAGTATTGTTCAACTGGAAAACACTAAAGTGGTTACTAAATACGTTTCAGAAATTAATTTTATGAGTGCAGCTGTAAAAGGAGATGTTATTGAAATAGGTGTTGAGGCTATAAAGTTTGGAAAAACCTCTATTACACTAAACTGCGAGGTGAGGAATAAAATGACCCAAGAAACTATTATTACTGTAGATAATATTATTATGGTTAACCTAGACGAAAATGGCAAGCCAAAAGCACATGGTAAAACTAAAATAGAGTTTGTGAATGATAGACTAGGTAAAAATGATTGTTAATTAGTAGCCTCGGTAGCTTGAATTTGTTTCGCCACTGCCTGTACTTCATCCAAAACACGTAGTAAATTACCACCCCATAACTTCTCAATTTCTTCTTCAGAATAGCCTCTTTCTACAAGAGCTAGGGTGACATTTAAGGTTTCTGATGCATCAGACCAACCTTCAATTCCGCCACCACCATCAAAATCAGAACTAATACCCACATGGTCAATACCTATTAATTTTACCATATAATCAATATGGTCTATAAAATCGGAAACATTCACAGCAGGAGGCACATCTTTTTTATGCTTAACCAAATCTTCTCCCATTTTAGTTACCTTAGGGTAGTTCTCCATAAATTCTTCTTTTTCATTGTCAGAAAGTGTAGCAAACTGTGACCTTTCGTGCCAATTAATACCTAATGAATCTGCTATATGTTGATATATACTTTTCATATACGCTGCTCTTGCTTCTGGCTTTTCTGTGTTTAGATATGAGCTAAAAGCTACTGTTTGGACAACACCTCCATTAGCTTTCATTAAAAGTAATTGTTCATCATCAAGATTTCTGCTATGATTGCATAAGGCTCTTGCAGATGAATGCGATGCAATTATTGGAGCCTTAGAAAGTGAAATCATTTGTTTCATAGCTTCTTTTGATGGATGAGAAACGTCAATCATTATTCCAAGTCTATTCATCTCTTTTACAGCATTTTGACCAATATTACTTAAACCATTATATAGCCATATACTATCTTTTTCTCCAGTATTAGAGTCACAAAATTGACTGTGCCCATTGTGGGATAATGATATATATCTAGCTCCGCGTTCATGATATTCTTTAAACTTAGACAAATCTTCTCCAATAGGATAAGCATTCTCAACCCCAATCATAGCTACTTTTTTTCCGCTTTTCTGTATACGTCGTACATCAGCGGAAGATAATGCAAGTTCAATTTGGTTAGATGCATAGGTGCTACAAAGTCGATGTATAGCATCAAACTTAGCCATTGCATTAGCTTGAGCCTTGGCGTAACCTGTACTATTTAAAGAGTCTTGACCTGTATAAACGATAAACCAAGCGACGTCTAAACCACCCTCTTTCATTTTAGGCAAATTAACCTGATTTTCAAGCCGTTGTGTGTAATTTATTGAATCTGTAAAGTTTTTTACGTTAATGTCGCAATGCGTGTCTATTGTAATTACTTTTTCGTGTATTCGTACCGCTTTTTCTTTCAAATTTTCTGTTTTCTTTTTTTTCTGTTCAGCACAAGCAACTACTACTAAAGCTAACATTAAGAATTTAATTTTTTCCATCTCAAAAATTTTACACCTACAAATAAAGCATTTTGACAACAATATACAGAAAGTAGGTAACATTTAGTTGTAAACAGAGCATGAAATAGGGAGTTTTAAAGTAATAAAAACCAGATTGTTGCTTTTTTGAAGAAAGCTATGGCCACTAAATATTTGTTTTTGAAACCAAACGAACTACTTAATCATTTATCTAAAGTCGAAGACGGTCTTCATAGTTTTTCTTTTGAAGAGTTAAATGCCCATGATGCAACGGAACTTAAAAGAACATTTGAATCTTTTAAAAAAAATCTTGAACAAAAAGTATTTGGCGCGCCTAATGAAGAAACAGTTATTGTTGTTGATCAAAAGCAAACCAATAAAACTGCTGAAGCATCTGAACATTCTTTAATTGCTAACGTTAGCCATGAAATACGGACTCCGCTTAACGGCATTATTGGTTTTATAGACCTGCTAAGAGAAACTAAGCTCAACAAAAAACAATTAGAACTAGTAGACGCATTAAGCACATCTTCTAATAATCTAATGAACATTATTAATGAGTTATTAGAATTCTCAAAACTGTCTGCAAGAAAAGAGCGATTTGAGTCTGTAGAATTTAACTTAAAAAATCTTTTACACGAACTAAGCTATTTATGTCAAACTTTAATAGTAGATAAAAACATAAAATTTAATTTAAGTATAGACAAAGATATTCCTGATTATATCATAGGCGACCCTTCTAAGCTATCACAAGTTCTTCTTAATCTTTTGGGTAATGCAATCAAATTTGTAGAAAAAGGTGAGATAAATCTTATTGTACATCTAAAAAGTAGAAAAGACGATGCATTAAAACTAGGATTTAAAATAGTTGATACTGGAATTGGTATTGCAGGAGATAAGCTAGAGAAAATTTTTAGTTCTTACCAACAGGCAGATACAGATACACATTTAAAATATGGTGGTACTGGTTTAGGCTTAACTATTGTAAAAGAAATTATTGAACAACTAAACGGCAAAATTTCTGTTTCTAGCACTTTAGGAGTAGGGACTACTTTTAGATTAGAGATTCCATACCTAAGAGCTTCACAAAAAGTCAAAACGGTTAAAATAAAAGAAACAGTACATAAAAAAGACTCGAACCTTTTAGCAGGCACTACAGTTCTTGTTTTTGAGGATAATGAACTAAATCAAAAATTAATTACAAACCGTTTAAATAATTGGGGTTGTAAAACCATTGTTACTGATAATGGCACTTATGGGCTTGAGCTTATTCACAATCAAAAAATTGACCTTATTCTAATGGACCTTAGAATGCCAGGAATGACAGGTTTTGATATTACAAAACAGATTAGAAATAGTACAAATAAGGCTATTAATACGATACCAATTATAGCACTATCTGCAGATTTTACTAGTACAGATAAAGAGCAGTTTAATACCTTAAGAATAAACGATTTTATCTTAAAGCCATTTAAACCAAATGAATTATTTGAAAAAATAAAAAAGAATATAAACGAAACCATTAGCGATTTAGATGATACTATTGAAATTCACGCTAATAGCAATATAGACGGTGAAGCTAGATTAGTAAACTTTGAACCTGTTCTAGAAGATTGTATGGGTAAAGTAGATTTATTAGAAGAACTTATACAATTATTTACTACTAATATTCTTGAATTTACAGGAAAAACTAAAGAGAGCCTTTTAGAGTATGATTTTGAAGGTATTCTATTCGCTGTACATAAGATTAAGAATAGTTTATCCATGTTGCGCCTAAAAAGTCTTCTAGAAATTGTTGAACAAATGAGTAGAGAAGCTGGCTCAAATAAAGACATAAAACATCTTAGTTTTTTATATGAAATGTTTTTGTATGAGTATGCTAATGTTGCTCCTAAAATAGAAAAGGAAATCACTCGAATAAAACTAAAAACTAAAACTTAAACTGAAACCCCCGAATTAAATTGAAGAAAAAACAAATTTTACTTGCCGAAGATGACCCTATGATTGCATCATTATTGCATTATCGTATGCAGAAAGATGGATATGATGTAATACATAAGAGTAACGGTAAAGATGTAAAGATTGTATTAGAGCAAACAAAACCTGACATCATTATCAGTGATATTTTAATGCCTTATTTTTCTGGTATTGAGCTAGTGGATTATTTAAGAAATGATTTAAAATCTACTATTCCAATTATATTAATTTCAGCAGCTTCTAATGAAGAAAATGTTTTAAGTGCTTTTAAACTTGGGGCTAACGATTTTGTTTCTAAGCCTATAAACCCTTCAGAATTATTAATACGAATCTCTAGAGAAATTAATAGGACATAGTGACTCTAAAGGCAGCTACATATCATCTTTTGCTACAGCATAGTACATCAAGTGTTAATACAGATGTTTTATGGAATACATCTATTATATTCTTTGTACTAGCAATAGTTATTATTGGTTTCATTTTATTTTATAAGGGTAAATTTTTAAAGTATAGTATTAAGAAAGACCTTAAAAGAGCAGAATTAGCTCCTATAATTAGCAATTTTCTTTTTCATTCTTCACAGGATTCTAAAGATGAACAAAAAGAATACGTGCATTTAAAAATAGAAATTAGAGAATATCTAAAAGATAGTACGTTTAGAAAAATACTAGCAGAAATACTATTTGACCTACAGAAAGACGTTTCAGGGTCAGTAGAAAATCGTTTGTTTAAGCTTTATAGACAGTTAGGCTTACACCATGATGCTTTTGAAAAATTAGAGAATTGGCGTTGGCATATTATTTCTAAAGGAATTATTGAACTAACACAAATGCAAGTTGGTGAGTCCTATCATTTAATAACCAAATTTGTTAATGACAAAAGAAGTACTATTCGTAAACAAGCAGAAATAGCTGCTATTAAACTTAGAAGCGAAGGTATCACACATATATTAGACCACACTAGATATCCTATAAGCGAATGGCAGCAGCTTAAAATGATAGAAGCATTAAGCACCTTAAAAAACTATAAACCGCCTAGATTTAAATCTTGGCTTATTTCTGAAAATAAGGATGTGGTTTTGTTTAGTTTAAGATTAATTAAACATTACAATCAAAATGATGCTGCACAATCTATTATAGAGCTAGTTAAACACAAAAACAAAGAAATACAACTAGCAGCTATACAATGTATAAAGGATTTCAATTTTATTGAAGCAAAACCAGTACTAAGAGCTATTTTTTCGAATTGTTCAGCCGAAGTTAAAATACAAATTCTTAGTGTTTTAGCTGTTTTTGGTGACAAAACAGATATTCCTTTTTTAAACGAAGCTATCCTAAATGAGTCTAATTTCTTGGTAAAAAGTAAAGCTAGAAGCGCTATAAATACTATAAGTCCAGACAGCATACTTCCAGAAAAAGACATCCTTAATTCGCAAGACTTAGAGAAAGAAATAGAGATTAATTCTTTAGAAAATGAATCGGAAAAAATGGAGTCTAGTATCAATACTGAAAATACATCTTCTGAAGCTAATATAGCTGTTGAAATAGAAGAGGAACTTGTTTATACCGAAGCTTCAATTATTGATATAGAAGAAGCTCCTGAAGAAGAATTTGTTTTCGAAATAGAAGAACCTACTATAGTAG
Organism: uncultured Flavobacteriaceae bacterium; assembly: GCA_964562775.1. Taxonomy (GTDB): domain Bacteria; phylum Bacteroidota; class Bacteroidia; order Flavobacteriales; family Flavobacteriaceae; genus Croceitalea. The sequence goes on from CAZLUS010000075.1 coordinate 10,937, forward strand.
ATGAAACATTAGTTGAAGAAGAACTTATTCCAGTAGAGCATGAATGTGAAGAAATAATGCTTGACTTTGAAATGTTTGACTTAAGTAATGATGAAATAATTAATAAAGAAATTGGTCTTATACCATCAAAGCCAGAGGATACAAGTGGTCCTGATATTGAAAATGAAACACTAGCTGAGGATTATAAAAAGTTAAGCTATACTGAGAAAGATAATTTTCTAAATAAAATGGAGGATACTGAAAATTCAATGGAAATTGATTTTTTAGAAGATATTATAGAGATAGAAAAAGAACCTGAGTTGCGTTATAATGCATTTAAGAAATTAAAAGACTTAAAGGCAAAATTTTTGACTACCAAAATCATTGAAAATGAAGAGCAAATAGAAGAAAAACCTGTAAAAGAGCAAACGTTAGATGCTATAGAAGAAATAAAAATGCTCAGCGTTTTTTATCCGCTATATAAAAAAGCAAATGATATAGATTCCAAATTGATTTTAATTAATCAGATGGGGCTTTTGGGTGATGAAAAAGAAATAGCGTTTTTAAAAACGATTAAAACTAATAATGAACCTAGCATTGCTAAAGCTATTAAAAAGTCGATTGCACTTTTAGAAACTAAAAACACTCCTAATACAGAAGATGATTTGGTTGAGAATAATCAAGCAGTTAGTGAAACTGTACTTAATAAATCATCTGAAGACAAAGAAAAAGAAACTCTAGATGCAGCTATTCCTGATGAGTTTAAAGTAGCATTAGAAAAC
>CAZLUS010000076.1:0-11630 GCA_964562775.1 uncultured Flavobacteriaceae bacterium
ATAGTATTGAGTTTTAATACACTTACTCCACAAACAAAAAAACAAAGACAAGCAATAACATCTGGGTACGATAAAGGAGTAATGGAGTCGTTAATTTTAGATTTTGAAGATGATTACACTTTTTTATTAAAGAAAATTGGAAAAACTTCAAAAATATATCATAAGACGTATCAAGAAGATGGTAGGCTAACGCAATTAAACGATTTTGCAACAGACGGAACACCTTTATATTATACAACATTTAATAGCTCTAGCAGTGAAGTTTCTAGAGCAAATACCTTACACAAAAACGGACTTCTTAATTTAAGCTTAGATGGTTTAGATATGCAAGTTGGTATCTGGGATGCAGGTATTGCACTTACTACACACCAAGAGTTTAATGGTAGAGCTATAGATACAGATTCTAATGGTGCAGAAGTTGCTTCGCATGCTACAATGGTTACAGGAACGGTTATTTCTTCTGGTGTAAAAGAACGAGCAAAAGGGGTAGCTCATAAGGCGACAGCACATAGTCACGATTGGATTAGAGATAAAATTGAAGTAGCAGAGGCAGCAGCCAATGGTTTACTATTATCAAACCATTCTTATGGTATAAATTCTAGTAGAGTCCCTAATTGGTTTTTTGGATCTTATATAAAGGTGTCTCAAGATTGGGATAAAATAATGTATAACGCACCTTATTATTTAATGGTTACTGCTGCAGGAAATTCGCAAAGAACAAAAGATAATGAAGCTCCAAATTTTGGAAAATCTAATGATGGATTTGACCTGTTACTTGGTTTTACAACAGCTAAAAACGGATTGGTAATTGCTGGGGCTGATGTAAAAGTTGATGCCCTTGGAGGGCTTAAAGAAGCTTCTGTTTCTAGTTATAGTAGTTTTGGGCCTATAGATGACAGTCGTATTAAACCAGATTTAGCAGGTGATGGTGGACTAATTTATTCTACAAATTCTAATTCTAATACTAGCTATGATAGTTTATTAGGTACATCTATGGCTACACCCAGTATTACGGGAGCACTACTTTTATTACAAGAATATTATGGGGAGCTTTATGGTTCTTATATGAAAGCTGCTACTTTAAAAGGACTTGCTTTACATACAGCAGACGATGTTGAAGAACTAGGACCCGATTATAAAATGGGCTGGGGTGTTATTAACGCTAAACGAGCGGCTGAGGTTTTAAAGCATAAAGAATATAGTACTGTAGTTTTAGAAGAGACATTAGAAAATGGGGAGTCATTTTCTATTACAGTTGAAGCAAATAATGAAGAAGCGCTTATGGCATCAATCTCATGGACAGACCCCGAAGGCAATTTTGTAAATAGAGGCGACTTAAATGATACCACGCCAGCTTTGGTTAACGACCTAGATATAAAAATCACAAAAAATAATACTTCTTATTTACCTTGGAAACTAAATGCTGCTAATGCAAATGCAAATGCAATTAAAGGGGATAATAAAGTAGACCCTTTTGAACGAATAGATATAGCAGACGCTAAAGGAACTTATACTATAACAGTTACCCATAAAGGCACACTAACTCATGAAGCACAAGATTTTTCTTTAATAATTACCGGCGTAACTTTAACTAAATGCGAACTTAAAGCGCCTTCTGTAATTACAATAGCAGATTCAGATGAAAACAGCACTTCTTGGTCTTGGAATGCTATTGAAGATACCCTTTACGAAGTACAATACAAAGAAAAGTATGCTTCAGATTGGAATACAGAATTAACATTGAAAAACGCCTTAACTCTAGGCGAATTAGAAAGAGAAAAGCGTTATCAAATTAGGTTGCGTTCTTTCTGCTCCCAAAATTTAGCATCGGCCTATAGTGAAATTTATGAGTTCGATTTTATAGGAAGCGACACAAAAATTATAGAAAAAGAGCAAATAGCATCAACAAATAAATTAGAAATTAAGGTTTTCCCTAATCCTGCTGTTTCATCAATTTCTATAGCAACCGAAACTTCTAAAGAAGCTGTTTATATAATTAGCACATCTTCTGGTAATAGTATTAAAAGAGGGAGTGCGAAAGCCGCTATAGATGTTAGCAGTTTACAGTCTGGACTTTATATAATAAGTATTCTAGATAACACTGGGATTAAAAGCACTAAGTTTTTTAAAAACTAGACATCTTCAACAATGAAGATGGCATTATTATTTAAATCAAAAAAACCGAATTCGTGGGTCCCCCAAGAGGTATTTAGACAAAGTTTATCACTTTTAACAGTACCTCTTCCTATGAATTCTTTAAAAATAGGTTTAATATTTGTAACAAATAGTCTAATAACGGAACCACCTAATAAGGGGTCTTTCTCGGTATCTGCATGCCATTGCAAATGAATGTATAAATCGTCTCTTTTAAGACCTGCGTACATTTTATCTTTAAAAATTGCTTTAAAACCAGTATACTTTTCATACCAATCTACATCGCGTTTAATATTTTGAGAAGGAAGCACAGGAACTACATTTAATAAAGTTGTCTTCATACTTTTTTAATACGATTGTCTGTTAATAATTCATCTCCCCGTAAACGTAAAAAAACTTGAGCAGTGGTTACAACATCTAATTCGCAGTAGCTAACAATCCTATCCAAATCATTATCCTTATAATATACATCACAGACCATGCTGCCATCCATATCATCTTTTGGTGAAGGTATCCCGAGAATATTTGCTAATAATTTTAGTGAAGTAAAATGCTTGTAATCTCCGAACTTCCATAATTCCATGGTGTCTAAATGCGGAATTTCCCAAGGCTTTTTTCCAAACAAATCTAATTTATAAGGTAATTTAATACCATTAATTAGCATACGTCTCGCTATATAAGGAAAATCAAATTCTTTGCCATTATGACCACAAAGCAGGTGTTTTGTTAGATTAAAATGCTCATGAAGCAGCTTTTTAAAGTCTGTTAAAATATTTACTTCGTCACCATAAAAAGAAGTTACTCTAAAATCTTTAGCGTTCCCTTTTTCTACAAAGTAGCCTACAGAGATACATATAATTTTTCCAAATTCTGCCCATATACCAGCTCTGTCATAGAATTCTTCTGGAGTAAATTCTTCTTTTCTTTGGTATTTGGTTTTTTGTTCCCAAAGCACTCTTTTTTCTTCTGTTAATTCTTTAAAATTTGCATGTTCGGGCACAGTTTCTATATCTAAAAACAAGATATTTTCAATGTTTATTTTGTAAAGCATAGGTCTTAAATTACTAAAATGTGATAAACTATAGAACGATTACTTAATAAAATTGTACATTGAAAAGATATTCACTGCTATGAATTTTAAAATATACCTTACTGCTTTTATTGGGCTATGCTTAATAAGTTGTTCATCTGATGATGATTTTATTGAAGAGCCTAATGTAGAATCCTTTAGTTTTACTGCTATAGGACAAGATTCAGAAAGTTTATTAGAATTTACTTATAACTCTGAAACAGAACAATCGCAGTTGGTTAACTTAACTTCTCAGCTAGAGATTAATGGTTTTTTTCTCACTTTAAGGCAGGTTGAAAGGACTATGTCCTATTATTCTTTTTTCAACGGGAGTTTCTCTTTGGCATTAAAGGATATGGATACTGGTGCTATTGATTTATTACCTGAGATAACTATTAATAGCATAGATAAATCAATTGCCTGGGGAACAAATAGTAAAGAAACCGTTCACTTTGGATTTTTTAGTCCTTCTGGCTCAACTAGTATTGGGGTAAGGAATATTAATATTACAAATTCTGAAACCAATGACTTGCAAATTGCTTTTGATGCTATAAATTTTTTTGAACCCCTATATCATGACCAAAAATTATTTATCTCCTATAGAGATTTAAATGAACAAAATAAGGTACAGGTATATAGCTTAGAAAGCCAAAACTTTATACGTACACTAGATTTCGGAAATTATTCACCAAGTTTGCTTATTAATGATGAAGGTAATTTAGCTGTTATTAAGAGTAGATTAGGTATAGATACAGAATTAGAAATATATAATTTTGATTCGCTAAATTTAATAGAAACTACAGCTGTAAATATTAATAGTGTTTTTAGAGCAGGAGCAATAAACGCTGCTTTAGTTGATAATAAGCTGTATTATGAAGTACAATTTACACAGCCCTCACCCATTACTTTTGGACCTGCTGTTTTTGATATTGTGGATGATGAAGATAATCGGGTAGATTTAGTTTCTATCATTAATCAAGTACAAAGCGATATGCAGAACAATGTATCTATAACCGTTCAAGGATATAGCGAAATTAACAATCAATTTTATGTGGGCTATGTTGTTTCTAATACCGATGAAATGGACGAAGGAGGAGTTTTAGTTATTTCTGAAGAAGGCCAATTAATTGAAAATATTAATGTTCCTTTTTCTCCAATCTATTTCTTAAGAGATTAGAATAAGCTTTGTTGCTTTACAGGGCTTTCATGCTCTATAAGCCATTTTTTGCGATGTAAACCACCTGCATAACCAGTTAAATCTCCATTGCTGCCAATTACTCTGTGGCAGGGAACAATAATCCATAATGGATTTTTGCCATTAGCTGCAGCAACAGCTCTAATAGCTTTTACATCACCTAAAGTTTTAGATAATTCTAAATAAGAGACCGTTTTTCCGTAGGGTATTTTAAGAAGAGCATCCCATACTTTTTTCTGAAAATCTGTCCCTTGAGGGTTTAATATAAGGTCAAAGGTCTTACGAGTACCTTCAAAATACTCGTTAAATTGGTATACAGCTTCTTCTAGTATTTCTGGAATGATATCTAATGATTGTTCTTGATCTAAAATGCTAATAGATGCTAGCCCATTTTCATCACCTTTAAGTTCTGCAAAACCTATGGGTGTTTTTATATAGGCGGTTTCCATTATTCTATTTCATTTATATCTTCTATAATGCCTAGACGTTTAGCACGCGCTTTCCAATTCTTTCTTGCTAAAACCTGTAAATCTTCTACATTATCACTCTCGTCCATAATTTCAAGACCCAATAAAGTTTCTATAACATCTTCCATGCTAACTAAACCACTTACAGACCCGTACTCATCTACAACTAAAGAGATATGCTCTCTTTTTTCAATTAACTCTTCGAACAATTCTGGTATAGGTTTTTTTCTTTCGGTAACTAGTATTTCTCTTTTTATGCTTCCTAGTGTTTTATTACCTTTTTTGTTAATAATAGCTTCTAGCAATTCATCTTTTAAGAAAAATCCAGTGATATTATCTGATCCTTCTTTAAATACAGGGATACGAGAAAAACGAAACGGGCGGTTGTTGTCAAAAAACTCTTGAATTATAGTATCCTCAGAAGCTATTTTCATAACTGTCCTAGGAGTCATAATATCTTTAGCTTGTATCTCGTCAAAAGTTAAAAGGTTTCTAATAACGGTAGATTCTGATTCTTCAAAAATGCCTTCTTCTTGGGCAATGTCTGTCATTGCAGTAAAATCTTCTCGGCTTAGAACACTACCATGCCCTCCTTTTTTACCTATAAGTTTTGTAAAAAGCTGTAAGATCCATAAAAGACCAGTCCATTTCATGAAAAAAACCATCACATTTAATGCCTTAGCGGTAAAATTCGATAGTTGTTTCCAATAGGTAGCGCCTATAGTTTTAGGAATTATTTCTGATGCAACTAGAATAAGAATTGTCATTATGGTAGACACAACACCAACCATAAGGTCCTCGGTAAATTCTATTCCAAAGATTGAACGGGTAGCATTGCCATACAATTCTACATAAGCAACTTTTGCCTGTACACCAACTAATATAGCACCAACAGTATGCGCAATAGTATTTAAGGTTAGTATGGCAATTAAAGGCCTGTCTACATCTTTCTTTAATTCTTCTAGTTTAGTAGCGTAAGCTTTACCTTCTTGTTTTTTGACATTTAAAAAAGTAGGAGTAAGGCTCAAAAGAACCGCCTCTAGAATAGAGCATAAAAAAGAAAAGAAAATAGAAATTAATGCATAAAAAAGAAGTAGCCCCATAAATGTATTGTATACAATTTAAAAGTAATCAAAATTTAAGAAATAGCACTACATTAATTTTACAGCATCTTTTGCAAAGTAACTGGCGATAATATTTGCGCCTGCTCTTTTAATAGCAATAAGCTGTTCCATCATTACAGCATCGTGGTCTAACCATCCTTTTTCTGATGCCGCTTTAAGCATAGCATATTCTCCAGAAACTTGATAAACTGCTACGGGAACATCCACTTCGTTTTTTATTTCCCTAACAATATCTAAATAACAAAGTCCGGGTTTAACCATTACAATATCTGCTCCTTCATCAATATCCATTTGAGTTTCTCTAATGGCCTCAAACCTATTAGCAGGATCCATTTGATATGTTTTTTTGTCCTTAGGCACATTTTTAATGTTTACGGGAGCTGAGTCTAAAGCATCTCTAAAAGGGCCATAAAAAGCACTAGCATATTTAGCAGAATAGCTCATTATGCCTGTATTTTTAAATCCTTCATCTTCTAAAGCTTCACGTATAGTTAGTATACGCCCATCCATCATATCACTTGGTGCTACAAAATCTGCCCCGGCGTTAGCGTGACTAACACTCATTTCTGCTAAGAGTTCTACAGTTTCGTCATTTAATATTTGTCCATCGGTAACAATGCCATCATGCCCGTAAGAAGAAAAAGGGTCTAGGGCAACATCTGTCATCACTAATAGTTCAGGACAAGCATTTTTCACTGTTTTAATAGCGCGTTGCATTAAACCGTCTGGGTTAAGTGCTTCGGTGCCTTTATTATCTTTTAGTTTATCGTCAACTTTTACAAAAAGTAGTACTGCACAAAGTCCCATTTGCCAGAGTTCTTTTACTTCTTTTTCAAGAACATCTAAACTCATACGATAATAATTAGGCATAGATGCTATTTCCTCTTTTACACCTTTGCCTTCAACTACAAAAAGAGGCACTAAAAAATCATTTGGTGTAAGTGTAGTTTCGCGTACTAAACGACGAATAGCATCAGAATTTCGTAATCTTCTATTTCTAATTAGTGGGTACATTACTTTTAGTTTTAAATTATTGCAGGTATAATTAAATGCTAATTTCTCCAATCATATAAGGGACCGCTTTTCCAGAAATTTTTACACGTTCTCCTAAATATTCGCAAACTAAATCGCCCCCTCTTTTAGAAAGTTGTTTTGCGGTCATTTCAGTTTTCCCAAAGACTTTAGACCAATACGGTGTCATGGTAGTATGTGCTGACCCAGTTACAGGATCTTCTGGAATGCCACATTTTGGAGCAAAAAAACGAGATACAAAATCAACATCATTTCCAGGGGCTGAAACAATTACTCCACGACAATCTAATTGATCTAGCAAAGTAAAATCTGGCTCTATATGTTCTATCTCTTCTTGAGAATTATAAATTAAAAGGTAATCGGTTTTTCCTTTTATAGTTCGTTCTGGGGTTAAGCCTATAGCCTTGTTAATTGCTGTGTCTCCTTGTATGGCTACTATTCGGTCGGTTGGAAAGTCCATAGTAATATATCCGCCTTGCGCCCTTTGAATAATGAGTTCTCCGCTACGATGAGAATAAAAACGAATGGTATTTTCTAAATGCCCGTGATAATGATAAAGCACATAAGCAGCAGCTAATGTAGCATGACCACATAAGTCAACTTCTATTTCTGGAGTAAACCAACGCAGTTCGTAACTAGCATTTTTTTGTACTAAAAATGCAGTTTCTGCTAAATTGTTTTCTTGAGCAATTTTCTGCATTAGTTTTGGTTCTAGCCATTGGTCTAGAATACAAACCGCAGCAGGGTTGCCACCAAAAACATGATCGGTAAAAGCATCAATCTGGTAGATTTTCAATTTCATAATATAAAAATAAACATTAAACCCATTCTTTCGGCTTTCTTAAAACATTGATCAATTTTTCTTCTTCACTATCTGGTTGCGTACTGTGATTATATTTCCATTGCACATGAGGAGGTAGACTCATTAAAATACTTTCTATACGACCATTGGTCTTTAAACCAAACAATGTGCCTTTATCATGAACAAGATTAAATTCTACATATCTTCCTCTTCTAATTTCTTGCCAGCTTCTTTGTGCTGGAGTGTAAGGTGTATTTTTACGTTTTTCTACTATTGGCACATAGCTTTCTAGAAAACTATTACCCACTTGCGTCACAAAATTATACCAATCGTTCATATTCATTTGCTCATTTGCTTTGCAGTAGTCAAAAAACAAGCCACCTATACCCCTGGCTTCATTTCTATGTGAATTCCAAAAATATTCATCACAGCGTTTTTTATAGGTGTTATAAAAATTTTCATCGTGTTTGTCGCAAGCTTCTTTACAAATCGAATGAAAATGCTTTGCATCTTCTTCAAAAATATAATAGGGGGTAAGGTCTTGCCCTCCACCAAACCATTGGTCAATGATATCACCATTTTTATTATACATTTCAAAATAGCGCCAATTGGCATGAACGGTTGGCACAAATGGATTTTCAGGATGTAGTACTAAACTTAACCCACAAGCAAAAAAGTCGGCATCTTTTACACCAAAATAGTTTTGCATACTTTCTGGCAGTACGCCGTGAACAGCAGAAATGTTTACACCTCCTTTTTCAAAAACAGCACCATTTTCTATCACTCTAGTTCTACCACCCCCGCCTTCAGGTCTTTTCCAAATGTCTTCAACAAAGGAAGTCGCCCCATCTACTTCTTCAATTTTAGAGGTTATAGTGTCTTGTAGCTGTTGTATATAGTTGTAGAATTTATCCTTCATAATAACCAATTCTTTTTTTGAAGTTCATAGAGCTCCATATCAACAAATTTTTTATCAAAAGTTTGATGCGATTTGGGCAAGGTTTTTATCCAAATAAAATTATGCTTTAGTGCTATTTTAACACTGGGCACATTTGTTTTGTGAGCGATGATTTGCAAGGTATCTAAGTTTACTTTTTTAAAAGACCACTTAATAATTATAGCTATCATTTTACTGGTAATACCTTTGCCTTCATATGGATACCCTATACAATATGCGAGTTCCCCTTGCCTTTCTTTTTTTTGAAGTTCTTTTACATACACCAATCCAATAATAGCACGATTGGTATTTTCTTTTACAGTAAAAAGAAACTCTTCTTTTTTATTGAATTCTTCAACCTTTTTTTCGACAAAAATTTCAGCTAATGTGGGAGTTAAATTTTGTTTTAAAGTTGCCGGAAAATAAGCTTTAAAACGGTCGGTGTTTGAAATCATAAAATCACATATCCTCCATGCATCTTTATGATGGATAGGTGCAATACTATAATTTTCAAAATCGATTTGCATAAATAATCTATACGGTATATTCTTTTACAGCCTCTATAAAAGCGGCTGCATTTTCAACAGGAATGTTTGGTAAAATACCATGTCCTAAGTTTACAATATAATTGTCTTTACCAAACTCGTTAATCATTTGGTGTACCATTCTTTTAATTTCTGATGGAGGTGATAAGAGACGCGAAGGATCAAAATTACCTTGTAAGGTTATTTTTCCTCCAGAAAGATATCGAGCATTACGAGCAGAGCATGTCCAATCTACACCAAGTGCCGAAGCTCCTGATTTTGCCATATCATTTAAAGCAAACCAACAACCTTTACCAAATACAATTACTGGAGCTTCTTCTTTTAGGGCATCTATAATTTGCTGTATGTATTGAAACGAGAATTCTTGATAGTCTGTTGGCGATAACATACCACCCCAAGAATCAAAAACCTGTACAGCATTAACACCAGCTTTTACTTTTTCTTTAAGATAAGATATAGTAGTGTCTGTTATTTTTTGCAATAATTGATGGGCTGCTTTTGGTTGCGTAAAACAAAAACCTTTAGCCAAGTCAAAATTTTTGCTTCCTTGCCCTTGAACACAATAGCACAAAATAGTCCAAGGTGATCCAGCAAAACCAATAAGCGGAATCTCATCATTCAACTTTTCTTTAGTCATTTTAATGGCATCCATAACATAACCAAGGCTGTCATTAATATCTGGTACAATAACGCTATCTAGGTCTTTAGGTGTTCTAATAGGTTTTGGTAGATATGGGCCAAAGTCTGGTTTCATCTCTACATCAATATTCATAGCCTGGGGAATAACTAAAATATCACTAAATAGAATGGCTGCATCCATACCATAACGGTGTATGGGTTGCACCGTAATTTCAGAAGCTAGTTCAGGAGTTTGGCAGCGTGTAAAAAAGTCGTATTTGGCTTTTATTTCCATAAATTCTGGCAAGTAACGCCCAGCTTGACGCATCATCCAAACAGGAGGTCTATCTACAGTTTCTCCTTTTAGTGCTCTTAAGAATAAATCGTTTTTAATCATTAGTTTCTATTGTATTTTATTGCTTGTACTAGCACATTTTCTATACTAGGTGTGTTAGCAACAATTATATTTTGAGTCAATTTTTTTGCTTCATTAGCAGTGGTTTCACCAATGCAGAAAGCGGTGGCGTTATTTAATTTGTTTTTAATTGAATAACTCTGCACGCCACTTGGACTAAAAAACAAAACCCCGTCAAAGGATTGGTTAAACTGCTTTTCTTGCATAATAGTATGGTAAACCTCAACTTCATTATACCTAACGTTATTTTTTTTTAAGTGAGTTGGCAACTCTGGTCTTCTTAGGTTTCCAGTAAGATGAATAAAGGACTCATTCTTATATTTTTCTACTATAATTTTAGCTAATGCCATTGCATTATTTGCAATTTCTAGAACTTTAAAGCCATTAGTTTCAAGAAGCGCTTTAGTTTTAAGACCAACGCAAAAAACAGCATTTAACACCCCTCCTTTTTTTAAAAAAGACAACACTGCATTTTGACTAGTGAAAATATAATTGTCAGCTTTAGCAGGTAGAGTAAAATCTTTAAAGTCAATTTTTACAGCATCATATGCCACAAAATTTATCTTGGCATTTAGCAATAATTCCTTTTGCGCTAAGGACAACTTTTTAGTGGACAGAATTGTTGAGCTCATTTTTTATTTCGTCCATTAGTTGTTTACCTCCCTTTTCTAAAAGATCATAAGCACAGCTTTTGCCAAAACCATCTATTTTATCTAGTGTTCGTTCTTTAGTCACTTCTACAAAAGCACTACCGTCTAGGGCGTGTAAGCAGCCTTTAAAAAATACTCTTTGGTCTTTTATTTTGGCTAATGCCCCTATTGGTGCTGTGCAACCTCCCTCTAGTGTACGTAGAAATTCACGTTCAATAGTGGTACAAACATCGGTTTCAGAATGGTTGAGTGCGGAGATGCTATTTAATAATTCTTTGTTTTTATCAAGGCCTACAATGAGCATAGCTCCTTGTGCGGGGGCGGGTACCATCCAATCTAATGATACGGCATCTTTAGGCAAGAGTTTTATACGCTCTAAGCCTGCTTGAGCAAAAATAGCACCGTTCCATCCGTTTTCTATAAGCTTTATAAGACGGGTGTTTACATTGCCACGTATGTCTACTACTTTATGTTTAGGGTATTTTTGAAGCCATTGTGCTTTTCTACGCAAGCTACCTGTGGCAATAGTACCTTTGTCTTTTAAAAAGTCGGTGCCTATATGCACTAAAAGATCATTTGTTGAGGCTCTTTCTAAAACAGCAGCTTTTACAATTCCTTTAGG
>CAZLUS010000077.1:0-5867 GCA_964562775.1 uncultured Flavobacteriaceae bacterium
CCCTAAATTCTTTTCTTCTTTTTTTGTTATAGTACTTGCTTCTTCTTTTTTCAAAAGTTTAGTAATTGAGCCGGTATAACCTTTATTAATAACCTCTAACTGAGCACCTACCTGATCATATACATCAAAAACTTCTTGTAATTCTTTACTACCCGCATTATGAAGATTTACCAAACTTGAGAAATAGATATAAAGTACTTTAGGATTTTTAAAGCTTTTTAAATCACTATCAACAACAGGCTTTATCATATCATAAAACTCTTGATCAGAAGCCAATTTGTTTTCGCTTTTAAAAATTACTTTCTTTTCTAGCACACTAGTAGGGGGATACTTTTCTGGAAAGTATTTATTACTATCATCGTATAATTTCAATATATCCTGTACAAAGCCATCTTTCTCTGCACCCGTTGTTTTTTTAATTTTATCTTTTAAAATCCTTTCTCCATATACATAATTAGCTCTATTGATATCTGGACATGCCTCATAGGTTTTTTTCCATGGTTCATATGCAGCATCATAATTCTTAACCTTTGCATGCTCTACATATATAGAAAGGTCAGTATTACATTCTGGATTTTGTGCTTGAGCCATACTTAAGCCTATCGTCATAAGTATCGCTATCAGAGTTAAGTAAAGTTTTTTCATCATCGTTAATTTAAAAATGGTTAATGTTTAAATTCTTTTTGAGGTAATTCTCTTAGTATTTATAAAATTATACTTTTAATTTATTTTTCTTTTGTTGAACCATTTATCATTTAAAGATAGTCCAAGATTTATTATTAAATAATTTTCTTCTATTAAACCGGAATCTGTTGTACCTCTTCTACCAAGCTCGAAACCTAAGTTTAAATTAGAGAAATTGTTCCCCAACGGTAAACCAAAACCAAAAGTTATGCCAAAGTTATTTATCTGTTCATTATTTACAATCAATCCTGTTTGGTCATAACGTAATCCAGCTCTGTATGTAACTCTATTTAAGTAGCTAGAAAATGATGTGTAATTAGGCACATAAAAGCCTCCTAAAATTACACTGTTAGCATCTTCATATACTACATTAGTTATAGCAAGGAAATCGTTTTCAAAAGAGCTAAACTCCTGAAAACTATACTCTGCCCCTAAAAACCATTTACGGTCCTCACCAAAACCTAAACCTAATGTCGTTCTAGTAGGGACTTTTAAACCCGTTCTTTCTAAATTAGATGCTGATAAATCAACATCTATAACTTCAATTTCTTGTCCGTTATTAACAGAAAAAGACCCTAAACGTTCTGCATTATCAGAGACCAAGTTTGCCTGTGTATCTATACCCAGGTGCGCTATTAAGCTATATTTTTTATTTAGTTTTTTTGTATAATCGACTGCATAATTAAAATCAAATCCGGTTACTCGTGATTCTCTTTCATTTAAAGTTCCAAATTGAACGTTCTCAATGGTTTGAAGCCTATTATATTCTAATAATCCAAAATTATAATTAATTGTTGCTCCAAAACTCAAGTTCTTAATAGGTTCAAAACCTACAGAAAGAAACACTCTACTAATACCGCCATTGCCAGTAAATACGTTTGTTGTTTGATCATCTAATGCATTTAAAGCATAACCTACTGATGATAAAGGCAATAACCCAAAACCTACACCTGCTTTTTTACTTACTGGAAAGGCAATCCCTAAGTAATCTAGGTTTCCAAAAGAAATATTTTGTGCCTCTTCTGTATCTACTAATCTAGTAGTAGTATTTGAAACACCGGCAGCATATGTAGTAAGCTTAATTTTAGAATACGCAGCAGGGTTTAATAAATTAATATGGATGCTATCTCCAAAGGTTTGCAGCCCACCCATCATTTGGTTTTCTACGGTTCCATTAGAACGAAAATCACCAATACCAAAAAATGAATACGGAGAAACAGATCCAGTCTGTTGTGTATAGGCGCTTAAAGACAAAAGACACGCACAAGAAATCAAAAAATTCTTAATCATCTAGCTTTTATTGTATTCCAGCAGGTAATTTAAACCCTCCAATAGAAATTTAGAATTCGCAAATATGGAATTTTTTAGCCGTTTCGCAAAAAAATGAGCGTCGCCGCCTGTTAAAATAACTGTTAAATCTTTAAAGTGCTCTTCATACTGTTTTATTACACCATCAACTTCTTGTATCGTTCCATTAATAACACCACTGTGCATACTACCTTTTGTACTAGTACCAATAAAGTCTGTTAACTCCTCTATTTGCAGTAGTGGAAGCCCATCTGTTTGGTTATGCATTGCGCTGTATCGCATTGATAAACCTGGGGAAATAGCTCCTCCTAAGTACTCCCCATGCGCATTAATAATATCATACGTAATACAAGTGCCTGCATCTATTACTAAAGTATTTCTTCTAGGATTAGTATAAAAAGCTGCAGTTACCACCGCTAATCTATCTACTCCTAATGTTTTGGGAGTAGCATATTTATTTTTAAAAGGTATTTTAGATTTATTTGACAAAACATGAACCCTACAAAAAAGTGATAGAACTGCAACTTCTCTATCTAATTTTTTAACCGAAGACAGTATCGCATTATCAATTTTAGGAAAAGCTTTAAATACTTCTTTAATCTTTAAAAGAAATGTGCTTGCCTCCGTTTTTTGATCAATTACTAACTTTTGATTTTTAAAAATTGCAAATTTAACCCACGTATTTCCAATGTCTATCACTAGATTCATATTACAAAGATGTGAATTTGTAAAAAAGGAAATGGTTTTTTTAATGTTTTTGTTTGGATATCATAAATTTGAAATTATATTTGCAGCCCCTTAATAAGGGCAAAAGGTACCTTAGCTCAGTTGGTAGAGCAACGGACTGAAAATCCGTGTGTCCCTGGTTCGATTCCTGGAGGTACCACAAAAACCCCGAAAATATCGGGGTTTTTTGTTTAATATCACTTAATATTCTTTGATAGACATCATAAAATTAGTGTTAAATATTTAACACTATTTCATTCTATCTAAACAAAATATGGTATCCTTAATTTATTTTTATAGATTACCGAATAATTTTATATAAAATGACCAAAGATTTACTTGCAAAAGCTGATGAATTCCAAAATAGAACTTTAAGTCACATGTCAACCAGTGACCGTGTTGCTGCTTCTAGAGAGGCAAAAGCCTTAATACTTTCTATAAACGAAATCTACAAAGAAACCAAAGACCCTAATCTAATGGATGTGATGAAGCGTCTTACAGAAAAGAAAAAGAAAATTGAAAAGCGATTAAAAGGTAATCCGCTTGCATAATTTTTAAGCGTATAACAAATACTTTTATAGTGTAGTCAAACCATCTACAAGGTATTCAATACCAATTATATAATTATATTCACGATACACATAGTAGTTCTATTTTAAGGTTTATTTTCTCTTATTTTTGATACTAATCAACCAAGAATATCATTAAAACTAACCAAATGAACACTTTTAAAACAAAATTAGAGTACCTATTTTGGTGTGCTGCTATAATTTTTTCTATTACGCTATTTGTAAATAGCATCATAGAATACGTCAACTAAATAGTAATACTTTGAGTATTAACCTCCAGGGATCATAATATAAATTCTCTATAAATCGGGGTTTAGGTCACTATATATTTTTAAGATAACACTTTAAAATAGTATCTTTACTGTTGAATTTTACTACATGCACTTTTTGGTAAACATATTCTTAATTTGTTTTATTTGCACAAGTACTTTTTCTCAAAATACTATAAAACATACGCTAGAAAAGTATAACTCAAACGCTGTTAAATACATTTCTGTAGAAACCTTAAAATCTTCTAAAGATTACATTTTGCTAGACACAAGAGAAAGAGAAGAATACGAGATAAGTAAACTTAAAAATGCTATTTGGGTAGGCTATAAAAGTTTTAGTATTACTGAATTTAAAGCTAGTTTGCCTGATAAAAATACTCCTATTGTAGTGTATTGTTCTGTAGGTGTACGCTCAGAAAAAATTGGAGAAAAATTATTGCAATCTGGATACTCAAATGTACAAAATCTTTACGGAGGAATTTTCTCTTGGAAAAACTCTGGGAACCCTGTTTACGATAAAAACAACAATGAAACAGAGAAAGTACATGCCTATAGTAAGCAATGGGGCAAACTATTGACCAATGCAGAAAAAATTTACAATACCAAATCTTAATTAATTTGAAAAAAACTTCTGATAACCTAATTCTAGTTTTTACTAGAAATCCTGAATTGGGAAAATGCAAAACTCGCCTTGCTGCTACTGTTGGTGATAAAACCGCACTCGAGATTTATATATTTTTATTAGAACACACTGCCTCTATTACTAAAAACCTTTCTTTTGATAAGCAAGTTTATTATTCAGAAGACATATGGGAAAAAGATGTATGGGATGCCAAAATGTTTCATAAAAAAGTGCAGAAAGGTATTGATCTTGGAGAGCGTATGGCTAATGCCTTTGAAGAAGGTTTTAATGCAGGGTATAAAAAAATATGCGTTATAGGTAGTGATATGTATGATCTTTCTCAAGAAGATATAGAAATAGCCTTTGAAAAATTAAATACTAGTGATTTTGTTATTGGACCTGCTGAAGATGGTGGTTATTACTTGCTTGGCATGAAATCATTGTACAGTAACTTATTTACAAATAAAGCCTGGGGAACTGGAACCGTATTAAAACATACTTTACAAGATTTAAATACTAAAAATTATAGTGTTTTAGCAACTAAAAATGATGTAGATTTATATGAAGACATCGAGCATGTAGAGGCTTTTCAACCTTTTTTAAACACAAAAAAAGATGACTAAAAAACAACTTGACGAATCTGTAGCACATTTAAAAACAAAGGGATTTGATACACCAGAAATAGGAATTGTTTTAGGCACTGGTTTAGGTAAACTTGTAGACGAAATAGAAAATCCTATTGAAGCTCATTACAGTCATATTCCTTACTTTCCTTTAGCTACGGTAGAGTTTCATTCGGGAAAATTAATATATGGTAAAATTGACAATAAAAAAGTAGTTGTAATGCAAGGGCGTTTTCATTTATACGAAGGTTACGACTTTGCAGATGTTACCTATCCAATTCGTGTAATGCATCAGTTAGGAATAAAAAAATTATTTGTATCTAATGCCGCAGGTGCTATTAATCTAGACTATAAGAAAGGTGATATTATGCTAATTGAGGATCATATTAACTTACAAGGAGGCTCTCCTTTAGCTTTTAAAAATGTTTCTGAATTTGGTGATCGTTTTGTAGATATGTTAGAACCATATGATGTTGAAATGCGAAGAAAAATTGAAGAAATTGCAGTAAGAGAATCCATATCACTACAAAAAGGAGTTTATGCATCTGTTGTTGGCCCCCAACTAGAAACCAAAGCAGAATATAGAATGTTGAAAATTATTGGAGCAGATGCTGTAGGTATGAGTACTGTACCAGAAATAATTGTTTCTAATCATTTACGCATGCCTGTAATTGCAGTGTCTGTTCTAACAGATGAATGTGACCCAGACAACTTGCAACCAGTAAATATTCAAGAAATTATCGAAATCGCTGGTAAAACAGAGCCTAAAATGATTAAACTATTTACAGAATTGTTAAAAGAAATTTAGCTTTTTTTATTGTAATCTTAGCTTTAGTTCTACGTCTAAAAAGTAAAATGTTAACTATTAAAAAATATCATATGAAGTTAGCTGTTTTAACGTACAGTGTACTATTATTAATTTCATGCGGAAATACTACTAAAGAAAAAACGCAAAATACTTCGCAAAATAAAACTGCTATAATAGAAACAGAGGTAAAAACTAATGATTCTAATACTAAAATTATAGATTCATCTAATTTAGAAGAAGTAACCGAAGTGATTGAAG
>CAZLUS010000077.1:5967-11483 GCA_964562775.1 uncultured Flavobacteriaceae bacterium
GAAGAAATACAAGAAGTAGAGACCAAGACCGCGCCTATTTTATCGGTATCGCATAAATCATGGGACAAGCTTTTAAAAAAATATGTGGACCAAAAAGGTAATGTTGACTATGCTAGTTTTAAGAATGATGAAACTGCACTACAGTCTTACTTAGATTACCTTGCTAAAAATAAACCTGCAAATAACAGTGCTAAAAATGAAAGATTGGCTTATTATATTAATTTATATAATGCAGCTACGGTAAAGCTGATTTTAAATAATTACCCCACTAAAAGTATAAAATCAATCAAAGGTCCATGGAGTAAAAAATGGGTTAAAGTTGGAGATGAATTACTATCCTTAGGTTATATAGAGCATAAAATTTTACGTAAAATGAATGAACCACGTATTCATTTCGCTATTAACTGTGCTTCTTATTCTTGCCCTAAATTAGTTAATGCTGCTTTTACTGTTGCCAATATGGAACAAGAATTAGAACAAGCTACTAAAGATTTTGTAAATGATACCACAAGAAATCAGTTTGGTGAAAAAGCAAAATTATCTGAAATATTTAAATGGTATAAAAGTGATTTTACTGATAATGGTACTTTACTTGAATATATAGCTAAATATTCAAATAAAAACATAAATATCAAAAGTAAAATAGGATATTTGGACTACGATTGGAGTTTAAATGAAGCAAAATAAAAACGGTATAAGTATAATTATACCTGTACTTAACGAAGCTCATATTATTGCCAAGCTTCTAGAACATTTAAAAGTTAGTGCACAAACAGCTAATATTTTAGAAATACTAGTAGTAGATGGAGGCAGTAAAGATAAAACAGTTTCAATAGCAAAAAACTACGGAGCTAAAGTAATACACTCTAAAAAAGGCAGAGCCAGGCAATTAAACTATGGTGCTAAGAATGCAATAGGTGACATTCTTTACTTTCTCCACGCAGATACGCTACCGCCTAAAGGGTTTGATAAATTAGTACTTAATGCAGTAAAAAAAGGACATAACTCTGGTTGTTTTCGTATGCAGTTTGACTCTAGAAATCCTGTTTTACGTTTTTTTGGATGGCTATCGCGTATTAACCATACGTTATGCAGAGGTGGAGATCAATCACTTTTTATTTCAAAAACAATTTTCAATACTACTAATGGGTTTAATGAAGATTATCTAATTTATGAAGATAGCGAGTTTATAAAAAGACTATATAAAGATGTCGGCTTTATTGTTTTGCCAGATAAAGTGATAACCTCGGCAAGAAAATACCGCCAAAAAGGTTGGGTTAAAGTGCAATATCATTTCGGAATGATTCATTTGAAAAGCTACCTTGGAGCCGGTCCAGAAGAATTATACGAATACTATTCTAAAAAATTGCTAACTTAAAATTAAGCTTTAAAAAGACTTAGAAAGTTTATAATCTAATAATATTCCCTCCGAAATCCATTTAGCTAAGGCTTGTCTATTATCTGGATTTAAAATACGCCTTTGGTCTTTTTTATTTCTAATGTTCCCAACTTCTATATATGCCATTGGAGGCAAGGTGTTTTTTACCATATAGAGATTTCTGTTTCCTAAAGTTCCTTGATAACCTCTATTAGGCTGAAACCTTGTATACTTTTCGCCAAAAGTTTTATAAATACTTTC
Organism: uncultured Flavobacteriaceae bacterium; assembly: GCA_964562775.1. Classification (GTDB taxonomy): domain Bacteria; phylum Bacteroidota; class Bacteroidia; order Flavobacteriales; family Flavobacteriaceae; genus Croceitalea. The sequence goes on from CAZLUS010000077.1 coordinate 7,607, forward strand.
TGCTAAGCGCTTGCCGCTTTTACTTTTTTTATAATGATAGAAAAAGACATCTATATTCTTCCCTTCACTACGACTATCAATATGAGTTACTATAAGACGTTGGTACTTGCCTATATTCTTTTTGTATAAATCATTAACTAGTTTAGTTCTTTGTTTTAATCTTGCTAATTGATTTAAAGGTATCTCCTCATCTAGATGCGTTACTTCATCAACATCTAATTCTAATATTCTACCGTCTCTAATACCATCATTAGCATCTTTTATAATTAAGAAAACCTCAGCACCATGAGAAATTAGTTCACGAGCCAAACGAAGCGTTATATCATAAGCATACTCATCCTCAGCTATATCTTTTCCCTCGTATGCTACAACAGCTCCAGGATCTGGACCTCCATGACCAGAAACCAAATAATACACATTACCTTTTAAGTTACTGCTTAGAGAATCTACCTTGGCAAACTCTTTTCCAAAAATTGGATACGCTTTTCTATTGTATAGGTCGGTAAGCGTATTTTTAGTTTTACTTATTGTATCTGGAATAAAATAGGTTTGCCCCGTTTTTAAAAACTCTTCTTTATCAAGTTTTTCTTTATTAGCTTCTATAAAAGCGTTATAAAATTTTGATGGATTGATTCCCTGCTTTCTTAGAATCGAATAAATTCCATCGCCTTTTTCTGCAACTACTGTTTTTAGAGAATCTTGCGCAAAAGCTCCGTAATAGAAAGTGAAAAAAAGTAAGAGAAATGTTTTGTTCAATTTTTTTTGAACAAAACTAATGGCTATTTATCAATTTCCAAATCTGCATAGTCAATTAAAACTCCACTTGCTATAAGATTAGATAATGATGCCTGGTTAGAATCTACTAAAATAACATCATCTATAGTGGGTTTATTCTCTTTATCAATATCAATTAAGGTAATAGCAGGCAGTGCGTTTTTTGCCAAGTAAAGATTGTTTTTATCTGTAAAAACATCTGTATATTCTTTAAAAGATTTTCTCTTAATGCTATTTTCTTTAAAAATACGCTGAATATTAGACGCAATACTTCTACCATTTTCACTATTATTATGATGATAAACAGACACTTTACAATGTTTACTCTTTATATCATCATTACGAACTCTAGTGATTAACAACCTTTGGTATTTACCTTGATGCTTTAAATATTTCTTATTGATAACCTCAACATACTCTCGCATTTGACTTATTTCAGCCATTGCACCTTCTGTATTCTGATCTAATGCCACTTTAAAAGGCTTTTGCTTTTCTTTTAAATCACTTTTTATTAAGTATACCTGCGCACCATGCACCATTAATTCTTCAGCAAGATTTAAAGTAATCGCGTCTGTAACACTATTAATTGATGAAGATGAATTATTTAGGTTGTTACCAGAAATAAGGTATATAACAGCATTCTTAAGTCTTGAGCTTTTGGGAGAAATATTATCCAACTCATCATTAAAAATTGGTTCTTCTGTTTTGCTTTTTGCGCTCACCTCAATCGCTGTATTCTTATACGAATCAGCTGCATAAGGAATAATGTATTCTCTTCCTAAATGCAGTTCACTTCCATTTTTTAAATTGTCTTGATTCAACTCAACAAATTCTTCATAATATTTTGCAGGGTCTAAACCTTGCTTTCTAAGTATTGAGAATATTCCATCACCATTTTCAGCAACTACTCGATTTTGTTCTACTTGTCCTAAAAGAAGAAAAGGACATAAAATCCAAAGAATTTGTGAAGCTAATTTCATCTATTAAATTTTTGGCTGATTCATGACTGCCATACAAATATGCAAAATAATCGATGAAATGCAAAAAAATACGATGAAATGCGCTAATAATATCAATTTAAGAAAGAAAAAGATTACATTTCAAATACTTCTTCTTAAAAATACTGCCCTATCCCAAATACAATTCCTCTACTAGAATCTCTTGTAATACCATGACCATAATCAATACGAAAAATGGCATTAAAAATCTTTTTATGAATAAAACGCAAACCTAAACCAGGATAAATTCTTAAGTTCTGGCTATCGCCAAAATCGCCAAAATCACCCCCTGGGTTTCGCCAGCTACCGCCATCAACAAAAACATTACTTTGCAAAACAAACCAATCTTTATCTATAAGTGCGTGACGATATTCTGTATTTAATACAATTGCTGCAGTTCCTCTATCAATAGTATTACCCACACCACGAATATTTAAGTTATTATCAACCGCAAATGGCGCAAATGGACTATCAGCATTACTTGCAATACCTAAACGTAATCTACTTGCCCAATTTCCTTTTAAACCGATTCTCTCAAAATAGGAAAAATCATTAAATACTATAACAAATTCTGGTAGTTCGGGCACAGGGCTTTGTACATATTGCAAATTTAAAGTACTCTTAAAGCCAGATAAATATTGATAATAGTATTTTATATTATCGTGATCGTAAATAAACTTAAAAAGCTTTTTATCTACATTAAGTTCCAAAGGAACATCAGGGTCTGTATCTCCAAACAAAAACTCATAATCTTCTGTAAAAAGACTAAAGCCAAGCTCAAAACGGTTCTTATAATTATACTCATAAAGACCTAGAAGCTCTATTGATTCGTTGTTATATTTATAATCTGCAATTCCATTTTCTAGAAATACAGGCTCTTGCGTTGTAAGGTCTTGGTAGTTTATAGCCAAACCAAATTTTCTAGAAAATAAATAGGGAGCCTTTACATTTAAACCAAATGAACCAAAGACATCATATTGATAGAACCCCCCGAGAGTAATATTTTCTCCTAAAAAATTGAATTCTTGTAAGCCTACTCTAAAAGCAAACTCATCTTGATCAGATGTGAAAATATTAGCAAAAGGGATTAGTGTAAAATTTTCTTCGATGTTATAGAATACATTGTATTCTGTTTCTGAAGCAGCGTTAAAAACTTGATAATATGCATGGGCAACAGAAGGTAACCGTTTTAGACGTATAATATCTTTTTCTATCAAAGTAGAATCTAAATCCATTCCTGGCTTTAGGGAAATTATTTTTTTAAAAAATGAAGTTTTAGTTCGTTTATTACCCTGAATCTTAACGTCTACAACGGAATTTTGTGTAAAGGCAAATACTGGAAACAACATTAGTATTATAAGATAATAGCTAAGGGTAATCTTCACTTTTAAGTTTTAAATAATTCATTTAATCTTATTGAACCTCAAAGGAAATTGTTGAGAATAAATTTACCCAATTATCTTCACTAACAGCTAGCAACGTAAATCCATAGTTAAAGCCTTGTTCTAAACTTGGAGGTTCTTGTTCTGTAATATTTAAAACGACGTTGTCTAGATTATAGTACTGAAAATTTTTATCAAAGGTATATGTTGCGGAAAGCAAATCATCATTCTCTGTTAAAACAGCTTGAAAATAAATTATAGTATCATCAAAACTACCATCTTGCCATTCAAAAATTGGCATTGTCGTATTAGATGCTAAAGTTACATTCTCTGGCAAATATTCTGTTGGTTTAGTAAGATGTTTTATACGTATAGGATTTGATATGTTTATTATTCCATCTTCTTCAAAAGTAACTATTACCCATTGCTCTTGTATAGGAGCTATTTCATATTTTAAAAGAAAACCATTAAAAACATCAATTAAGTCTCCTTCTCCTCTTATATAAGTCGAATAGTCATTTTTGTCAAAATCTAAAGAGTTTGTATGGTAATAATTAATATTTGTTACTCCTTCTCGTGGGTAAAGAAATACGCTAGTTATACTAGGGTCTTCATTACTACCTGCACATGCTACAACATTATCTATAATAAATTCTCTATTCTCTATGCTAGCTTCTAGTGTAGTCGCTATTTCTACAGCTGGACTATCATTGTCTGTACTAC
>CAZLUS010000078.1:0-11288 GCA_964562775.1 uncultured Flavobacteriaceae bacterium
TAATCCTTGGTTTAATCTATGCTGTACTGCTCGATATACAGCCATTCTACTTTTAGCATCTTTTCTATTAACTACAATACTAACCCGTTTATAAAAAAATCCAAACAAAGGTATTTTTGTTAATTCTTCTTTACCAACAAATACAAAAGGATTCTTGCTTATATACAGCATCAACATTATATCAAGCATACTGGTATGATTAGCCACTAGCATATAGCTTTTGTTTTTCTCTAATTCTTGAGATGTTTTTATATCAGGAAAGCAAAACATACCGAAAAGTATTGTTTTAGCCCATATATTACGTGCTAACCAAAAAAACTGTGGATAGGTACGCTCAGATAGTGTAGTTGCCAATAAAAATGGCAACAATATAAGTATTGGCAAGGTAACCAAAAAGTAAAACCAAAGTCTGTAAATAGCCTGACCTATTTTTTTTAAAAACTTAAGCATAAATCAAATGTACCAAATTGTGTATGTTTTTTGCTATTGCATTACCTTTATACCTTACTAAATTTTAAAAATGGCACGAATTTTAACCGGAATTCAAAGTACTGGTGTACCTCATTTAGGAAATATATTAGGCGCAATTATACCTGCAATAGAGATGGCACAAAACCCTAAAAACGATTCTTATCTATTTATTGCAGACATGCATTCACTTACACAGATAAAAAATGGAGCGGAACTAAGAAACAACACCTATGCAACTGCAGCTACATGGTTAGCTTTTGGGCTAGATATAAATAAAACTGTTTTTTACAGACAAAGTGATGTGCCACAAGTAACAGAATTAACTTGGTATTTAAGCTGTTTTTTTCCGTATCAACGCTTAACCCTAGCGCATTCGTTTAAAGACAAAGCGGATCGCCTAGAAGATATTAATTCAGGCTTGTTTAGCTATCCTATGCTTATGGCTGCAGATATATTATTGTACGATGCCAATATTGTTCCTGTGGGCAAAGACCAATCACAACATTTAGAAATGACTAGAGATGTTGCATCGCGTTTTCATAATCAATTTGGGGAAACCTTTGTGTTACCAGAAACTAAGCTACAAGAAAGCACCATGTATGTGCCGGGAACAGATGGAGCTAAAATGAGTAAGAGCAAGGGGAATACAATAAATATTTTTCAAACAGATAAAAAATTACGCAAACAGCTAATGGGCATCCAAACGGATAGCACGCCTATGGAAGACCCTAAAGATCCTACTAATGACAATGTATTTGCGCTTTACAAATTACTAGCGTCTCAAGAACAAATAGAGGATATGAGCGCGAATTATTTGGCTGGTAATTATGGCTATGGTCATGCAAAACAAGCACTTTATGAGGTCATTATTCAAAAATTCGAGGAACCTCGCGAGAAATTTGAATATTATATGAACAACTTACACGAAATAGACGAGGCACTAGCTATAGGTGCAGAAAAAGCTAAAAAAGTTGCTGATGCCGTTTTAGAAAGAGTGCGAGAAAAAATAGGATATTAATTTTGCCTACTCAATCCCTAACAATTCCATTTCAAAAATTAGGGCTGAATAAGGCGGAATTTCACCACCTCCTGCTCCTCTAGGACCATATCCTAATTCTTGCGGAATGTAAACCTTCCACTTAGACCCAACTGGCATTAATTGTAAAGCTTCTTGCCAGCCTTTAATTACTTGAGTAACTCCAAAAACTGCTGGTTCTCCTCTTTCAACAGAGCTGTCGAAAACTGTACCGTCTATAAGCATCCCTGTATAATGTACTTTAACCCTTTCACTTGCCTTTGGTATTGCACCATCTCCTTTTAGTAGTTCCTCATACTGCAAACCACTTTCGGTAGTAACAACCTCGGCACGTTTGCCATTTTTTAACAGAAATGCCATCCCTTCCTTGCTTTTTTCTTTAGCCTCTTTATCTTGTAAATTCTCGATAGCTATTTGAACCGTGTTATGGGCTTCTTTTAAACTTACTTTTTCATTTCCAAGCATAACATCTTCTATAGCAGTCGCAAAAACCTGATATGCTATTGAATCAACCCCTAAGGTTTTTAAATTATTTCCTATACCAATACCAAAAGAATAGCTGAAATTTTGAATGCTATCTTTTAAATCAACTTTTTGGGCTTTTTCAAAGGCTGCTAGCTTCTTTTTTATTTCTGTGGCCTGGGCTTTTAATTGAGATACTTCTTTAAGTAAATCTTTTTTGCTTTGACTAAAGCCTTGCAGTCCAATAAATGAAAGTATAATAATTAGAATTGTCTTATTCATAAGGGAATTTTAATTGCTTTGTACAAAACTACGATTAAACCTTTAAATAGCTTCAAATAATTTGCCAGGTAGTGGGCGTATTACGCCTTTCATTTCCATATTTAATAGTGTAGCCGAAACTTTAAAAATAGGTAGGCTACATTCTAAAGCTATAGTATCTAGTGTTTGTTTTCCGTTCGATTGTAGATAAGAATATACATCCTTTTCAGTATCACTTAACTCTATAAATAATTGTTTTTGAATAGGTTCTTTTTTCTTTTCATCAAGTTCCCATCCTAATAAATAGACTAATTCTGCTGCAGATGTAAGTAGCTGTGCTTTCTGTTGCTTGATTAAATTATTGCATCCTCTACTGTATTTGTCACTTGTTCTTCCTGGAACAGCAAAAACATCTCTATTGTAGCTATGTGCAATATCTGCAGTGACTAAACTTCCACCTTTTTCTGCAGATTCAATTACTATTGTGGCTTCACTTAAACCAGCAATAATTCGATTTCTTTTTAAAAAATTCTCTCTTTCGGGATTGCTAGTGCTCCAAAATTCTGTAAAAAACCCACCATTTTGCTCTATTTGCGAAACATACTTTTTATGTGTTTTGGGATATATTTGATTTAACCCGTGCGCCAAACAACCAATAGTCTGCAGATTATGTGCTAAGGCTGCTTTTTGTATTGTAATATCTACTCCATAGGCAAAACCACTAACAATTACTGGGTTTAAAGGAGCGATTTCGGCAATAAAATCTTCGCAAAAACGCTGTCCATAACTAGTAATATTTCGAGTGCCTACTACACTTATAATTCTACGTCCTTCTAGAGCAATGCTACCCGATTTAAATAATAATATGGGACCATCAATACAATGTTTAAGATGTTTAGGATAATCAGCATCTAAAAAATAAGAGAACGCGATATCTTTTTCTTTGATAAACGCCAACTCTGCTTCTGCCGCTTCTATATGTTCTGCATCGTAAAGGTATTGCAGTGCATAGGTTCCTATTCCTTCTATTTTGAGTAATGTTTCTTTTTTTTCTTCAAAAACCGTCAAAGCGCTGCCACATCTATCTATTAATTTTTTAGCATTAATATCCCCTATATGTGGGATTCGTTGTAACCTAAGTAGGGCAATTAGTTCATTTTCTGACATTGATTTTATGTAATCAGGTTTTCAACAAAGTTCAGCAAATAGAATGTTAATAAAAAGTTATCGCAGCTATTTTGCGGGTGTACATTTTTTTCAATATTTGCTTAAATGCGAACCGAACACTATATAAAAGAATTACTCTACAGATATAACTGTGTTGTTGTACCAGAATTTGGTGCTTTTATAACAAATACAGCTTCTGCACATATAGATTCGGTTTCAAATACTTTATATCCGCCAACTAAAATTATTTCTTTTAATCAGCAACTTTCTAAAAATGACGGATTACTAGTTTCACATATTTCTAAGGCCAAAAGCCTTTCTTATGAAGACTTGCTAGAAGAAATTATTGCTGCTTCTAAAACATGGACAGCACGTTTGCAAAATGGAGAAACTGTTGATTTGCAGGGTATAGGAACGCTACGCATGAGTAGTGAGCAAAAAATACAATTTACACCAGAAGAGAAAGTTAATTATTTGGCATCTTCTTTTGGACTGTCTGCATTTTCTGCGCCCCCTGTTCTTCGTGAAACTTTAAAAGAAGAAGTTGAAGAATTAGAAGAGCGCATTCCTTTTACAATTACTCCAGAAAAACGTGAACAAAAAGCATTTAGACCTTGGTTAAAATATGCTGCTGTTTTTCTTTTATTATGTTCTGTTGGTATTTCTGGGTATCAATTAAACAAACAAAATAAGATTAAACAAGAGCTTGTAGAACAAGACACTCAAAGACAAGTAAACAAATACATTCAAGAAGCTACGTTTTTTGATACTACACCTTTAGAGTTGCCTGCTATTAGTTTAAAAATTAATAAGAAAGAAGAAGCAGTTCATACTGGCCCTCAGCATCATATTATAGCTGGAGCTTTTAGAGTTAAAGGAAATGCCTCAAAAAAGATTGTGCAACTTAAAAAGCTAGGATATAATGCCAAGTATGTTGGTGCCAATAAGTTTGGCTTACACCAAGTCGCTTATTCTAGTTTTAGTGATTCTCGTGAAGCTTTACACTTTCTTAGAAAAATTAAACGTACTGTTTCTAAAGACGCTTGGATGCTTTCTGAGAAATAGTAGCTTTTTCCTTTAACTCATCTATACTTCTTCAATATCTTTGTTTAAAATAAAATACTATGCGCCCTAAAAAACCTAGTGCATCTAGAACTGTAATGACTGATATGGTTTTACCTAGCGAAACCAATGCTTTAAACAACCTATTTGGGGGGGAACTATTAGCAAGAATGGATAGAGCTGCTGGTATAGCTGCTAGAAGACATAGTCGCAGAATTACAGTGACGGCATCTGTCAATCACGTAGCATTTAATCGCTCAGTACCCGTAGGTAGTGTAGTAACTGTGGAAGCTGTTGTTTCAAGAGCTTTTAAAACTTCTATGGAAATTTATCTTGATGTTTGGATGGAAGATCGTATCACTGGTGAACCCACCAAAGCTAATGAAGCTATTTATACTTTTGTTGCTGTAGATGATACTGGTAAACCAACACAAGTACCTGCTTTAGAACCAGAAACACCGTTAGAAAAAGAACGTTTTGCTGGGGCGCTTAGAAGAAAGCAGTTAAGTCTAGTTCTTGCTGGTAAAATGGAACCTAATGAGGCTACTGAACTAAAAGCCTTATTTGTTTAATCTATCTCGCTATAAGATGTAATTGTATTCCAAAACTGGGGACAAAAAACTGCGTAGTATTAAAATCATTTTCTATCTCTTGAGCAGTATCAATACTTAGAAAATCCCAAATCTGCGAGAGCCCTATATTAAAAGAAATTTGATCACTTACTCTAAAGGAAGTATCTAAACCCACTAATACTGTAAAACCGCTGTCAAAAAATCTGGTGCTGCCAATACTATTTGTATAGGTGCTAGAACCAATTCCTGCACGAGGCGATAAATAAAACCAATCTTTTTGCTCCAATAAGTGGTATTTAGCATAAAAGACTACATGACTAAAAGTGGTTTTATCTATAAAGCCTGTTAAAGCAGTTTCATTAGGACGGCCTTCAAAACGGTCATATTGTAATCCATAACTTAATTTAGGTTGTAGCAGTTCTGCTCTTATAACAAAACCCCTGTTTACATCAAACCCATTTGCTACAAAATTATCTCCCGTAGCTATAGGTATGATTAGCTCTCCATATATTTTTGCTCTATAGTCATATCTATCCTTTTGGGTCTTATTTTTTGCCACACTTTTAGCTGATTCTTGCCCAAAAAATAAATGCCCAAAAAATAAAAAAACAATAAATAAATTCTTGCTCATATTAAAGCTCAAATAAAAATCTTGTATTTCCGTCAATCGGAATAGCTAAATTTTCTTGTCTTACAATTTGACCATTTTCTAATATCCTGTAATCAAAGAAAATAGTATCATTGGCAATTACGTTAAAATCTTGTCTTGCTTCTTCTCTTCCGTTATCTGTAGCTATAAAATTAACTACTGAAAAGAAATTGTTATTTATATTAAAATCAGTTCCATTTAAATTTATTCTAGTTGGGTTGTCCAAAAACGTAAACCTAGCTTCTACAATACTAGTAGAGTCAGCAGCTCTTGAAATACAGAATTTAAAAGGAATAATAGGTCCAATAGTTATATCTGGCACACTAACTCTATTGTCAACAAAATTTATATTAGACAGTCCACTCACTTCTGCAGAATTAAATCCTTGATTTGAAAATCCTCCAGTAGTAGCAGAATTAACAAAAACAGCCACATCAGATGCGTTATTTGGCACTACAGAAATTAAGTTATAATTCCCAGAAGAATCGGCAAAACCTTGTGCTATAATATTTGCATCAAAAGAATTGGATGCTATAACCTGTATTGGAATTAGTTCAAAATTAGTCCCCTGAGGTGCATTGAGTTTTCCAACGATTAAAGCTCTACGATTATCTTCAAAAGATAATTCGCACCCAAAAAATGTTAGTGTTATAAATATCCATATTAAAAAATACTTAATTCTCATTTAATTACTTTAAGCTTTTAAAGTTGATAAATCCAATTTTCTGGATTAAGTCTTTTAGTGTCTTGGTAGAGATAGAATTTTAAGCTAGTTGCTCCGCTAAACCTATTGGTGTAAACCTCTCCTAAAACCTCTTTTGCTTCAACTTTATCTCCTTTTTTAACGTAGGTTTTTGAAAGATTATAATACATACTAATATAATTTCCATGTCTTAAATATACCCCTTTAACACCCATTTTATTTGTAAAAATATTTATCACTTCGCCTTCAAAAATTGCTCTTGCTTCCCCACCTTTTTCAGTAGCTATGGTAACCCCATTATTTTGATGTTTAATCCCGGGGTATATTTTATCTGCATATACTCCAAAGCCTTGGCTCTTTTTTCCTTTTGCTACAGGCCAAATAAGTTTTCCTTTGCTAGATGAAAAATTATTGGCTATTAGTTTTGCTTCAGGTGTTAAAGCAAATGAGGTGGTATTACTACTCCCCGACTTTTTATTAGAACTTGCTATTGCCAACCTAATAAGCTTTTCTATTTCTCTATCTATCCTCCTAGACTCTTCTTTCTTTTTATCTATAGCTACTATATATTTAGATTCGTTTTCTCTAATTGTTTTTAATAAATCTTGTTGCGAATCTATTTCTTTAGACAATTCGTTTTTAACACTTCTATTTTCTTTAAGCAACTGATTTTTAATTTTTCGTTGCGTTATTAAGTCCTTATTTAAAACTGCTAATTCTTCGGTCTTTTCTTCTATGTTTAGCCCTTGCTCTTTACGATGTTTTGTATACTGCTCCATATACTGCAATCGCTTAAAGGCTTGAAAAAAAGTACTTGAAGAAAACAAAAACATTAAACGGTTGTTCTGTGTTTTATTCTGATATGATTTCTGAATAAGCTTCGCATAATCATCCTTAAGAAGTTCTAAATCTGTTCTAAGTTTTCCTATGCTTCTAACATTGGCGTTTATCTGACGATTTAAGAGGTTTGATTGCTGATTGGTAACTCGTATTAAATCTTGACGCATATTTATCTTTCTATCTAAAGCATCCATCTGTTCTAGCACATTACCTTTCTCTTCTTTTTTCTCTGAAAGCAAACGATTGATTTCTCTAATCTCTTTTTGAATTTTAGCGCGCTTTACTTCTAATTCTTTTTGCTGACTTGTCTGAGCAGAGAGACCAGCAGCAAAAAGAATCGCAATTAATACTAGTAGAATAGAATGTTTAGACAATTTTTTCATTCTAACACAATTTCTTTAAAACCTTTCGGTATTTTATATGGAAAGTTTAGTCGTCTACCAAACTCCATCCCTTTGTATTCCAGATTAATATGCGTTTTATCTTTTTTGTTTAAAGCCTCTATTTGAATAGTGGCTGGCAAAACTTTTGCGTCTAAAATTTGATATTGATACTCCATCGTAAGAAATCTATCTTCAGAAGATTGCGATAATTTTTGCGTAGCAATTTTAAAATTTTTAGGCTCTAGCGAAAATAAAATAGCAAATAAATCATTCTCTTTTTTTGGTGCAAGCTCATAATTACCATCTACAATGGTAGAAGCGTATTTTTCTTCTCTTAAATCTAAAATGGCATTCCCTAACAATAGGTTTTGAACCTTATTAAAATCGAGTTCTGTACCTAAAAGCTTACTTAAATATGAAAAGTCTCCATCAAAATACTCGTTCTCTAATTTATTATAAAAAGACACGCGTTCTGGTGTAATAATAGCCTTAACAATGCTTAACGGAGAAGGACCGCTAATCCATATTGCTTCGTCCTTTTTCATACGTAAGCTAACACTTAGCGATTGAGAATTTTCGCCATCATCATAATTTAACTTTAACCTGCCACTAAGTGTTGTAAAATCAAGTTCATTCAGATAATGATTCTCTATAATCTTTTTTGTAGTAAGTGAGCCTTCTATTTCTCCTTTAGCTATTGTTTTAGTGGATTTACAGGAAGCTAAAAAAACTACAAGAAACACTAAACTAAACTTCTTTATCATATTAAAAGCCAGGTTTTATCTTACTAAGATATAGGTTTGCCTTTGAAGCATTATTCGCTTTAGTATAGGCATCCGATAGCGTTTTATAAATTTTATTTGCTAAGGGTATATCGTCAAATAAATAATCTAAGGAAGATTCTAAAACTTCAATAGCTTCTTTGTTTTTCTTGTTTTTATAAAGTGCTGTCCCATAGGCATAATAGAAAAAAGGTTGCAATGGGTATGCCTCTACGGCATCTTTAGCTGCCTTTTCAAGATCACTATACTGCTCTAGTTCTAATTTACTCTTTATATCGAGCTCTAAACCTTTTGTTGTAGGCTCACTATTAGTTGCCATAAAGCTAGTTGATTTTACTTCTGTTTTTTCCTTCTTTGCGGCATTAGAACCATTAATTTTTAAAGTCAGTTGTTCTTTAAAATTTGATGCTGGCATTTCGCTTAACAGCGCCAAAGCATCTTTATATTTTCTTCTCTTATAATATATACGAACAAGATTTTCTTGCAGTTTAGCCTCATCAAGAGGAATAGGTAGCGTTGAGTCTAATGATCCAATTGTATTAAACTGCTTTTCTAATATGGAAACCAAGGTGTCTAAATACCAATAATTGTCGGGTTCTAGAACAAGTGCTTCTATAGCATATTGTTGCGCGCTTATATATTGTTTGTCTAAAAAATACGCTTTTGCTAATTCGTGATTAATAGCACTATTATCTGGTTTTAGCTCTTTACACTCTAATAATAAATCAATAGCACGGTCGTAATTATGTATTCCTTTTTGTTTTAATGCTTCAAAGAATTTTTCTTGAAACTCATCGGTATATTCTTCTAAAAAAACCTCAGCACTTTCCTCAACATCTAACTTATCATCTTCTTGGGCATAGGATATCCGTAATGTCAATAACAACATTAAAACAAATGTTAAGTAAAAGCTTGTACTTTTCATATCACTTTTATCCTTTGCTTTTCCTAAGGGAGACAAATTAATTCTCCTTTTATAAAAAAGAAGTTGTTCTTTATTCTAATACGGAATAATCACCAATGCTAATGGTTTCAAAATTACCATTGTATTTTACGTGATTCCCAATCATAGCGTTATCCAAATTAGCATTTTTAATATTAGTATTGTTCTGGATTAGGCTATTTTTAACGGTTGAGTCTTCTATTACTGTATTATTTCCTATAGAAACATAAGGGCCAATCGTTGTATTCTTTAAAACTACATTTTCGCCAATAAAACAAGGTTCAATAATATTAGCATTCTCTTGTTTTACACTATTCGCTATTAAAGACTCGTCATCTTTTTTTAGAAACCCTAGCATACGCTGGTTGGTTTCTACGGTAACATCCTTATTACCACAATCCATCCACTCATCTACCTGGCCTGTAACAAACTTTTTACCGTCTGCCATCATCCTTTTAATACCATCATTTATTTGGTATTCTCCGCCATTAATAACATTGTTGTCTAATACGTATTGCAATTCGTTTTTAAGTGCACCAACGTCTTTAAAATAGTAAATACCAATTACCGCTAAATCAGAAACAAACTCTTGAGGCTTTTCTACAAGCTCTACAATTTCACTTTTCTCATTCAACTTAACTACACCAAAAGCTTCGGGTTTTTCTACTTGTTTAACCCAAATAACACTATCTGCATCTTTATCTAAATTAAACTCTGCTCTAATTAAAGTATCTGCATAAGCAATTACTGCAGGCCCACTTAATGAAGGTTTTGCACTCATAATTGCGTGGCCTGTGCCTAAAGGTTCATCTTGTCTGTAAATAGATATTTTAGCATTTAACTCATCGCCAAGTTCTTTTAAACTATTGACCACGTCATCTCCAAAAAAAGCAGGGTCTCCAAGAATAAAGGCAACTTCTTCTATAGGCTCGCCTATAACTTTAGCAATATCAGTCACTAAGCGATGCACTATAGGCTTACCTGCAACCGGAATTAATGGTTTAGGAACCGTAAGCGTATGTGGTCTTAATCTTGAGCCTCTGCCGGCCATTGGTACTATTATTTTCATAAACTAGTATTAGTATTTGCTTTTCTATTTTGTGCCCGTACTTCCAAAACCACCTTCTCCTCTTGAGGTTTCAGTAAGTTCTTTAACGGCTACCCACTCTGCACGTTCGTGCTTGGCGATTACTAATTGTGCTACTCTTTCCCCATCTTCAACGACAAAATCTTCATTAGAAAGGTTTACCAATATCACACCTATTTCTCCTCTATAATCTGCATCAACAGTTCCAGGTGCATTTAAAACTGTTATCCCTTTTTTAGCAGCTAAGCCACTACGTGGTCTTACTTGTGCTTCAAAGCCTATAGGCAATTCAATAAAAAGCCCTGTTTTTATAATGGTTCTTTCTAAAGGTTTTAATGTTATGGAATCTGAAATATTAGCTCTTAAATCCATCCCTGCTGAAGCCACAGTTTCATAATGTGGTAATGGATGCTTTGATTTGTTAATGATATTAATCTGCACGTTTTAAAAATATGGTTTTTAGTTTCTCTCCTTCTAACTTATAAATGAGTCCCAAAAATACAAAAAGTAACAGGCTGCCAACGATTAAGTTTCTATCAAAAACATAAAATGAAAGCATCGAAAACAAAATGGACAAGCCTCCATAGAAAGCTGCTTTTCTTAAATTATAAGGAATTGGATAATGCTTTCTTCCAAAATAAAACGACAGTAGCATCATAGAACCGTATGCCGTCAATGTAGCAATTGCAGAAGCCATATATCCAATCTTTGGAATAAAAGCTAAATTGATAATGATTGTAAGTACTGCTCCAATAGATGAAATATAAGCTCCATACTTTGTTCTGTCTGTTATCTTGTACCAAACCGATAGGTTGTGATAAATACCCAAACAAAAACTGGCTAAAAGCACAATTGGCACTATATCTAATG
>CAZLUS010000079.1:0-2180 GCA_964562775.1 uncultured Flavobacteriaceae bacterium
CATTGGTGCTTCCTTGGGTTAAGATAGAAGCATTTAAAACTACAGTTTCTCAAGAATTTGTTGCGTATCCTGCTTTTATTTTTCCTTTAGATGAAGTTGCCATTGCTACTCCAGTTAAGGAAAGTTGGTTAGCCGCTTTACCTAAAGAATATTTAATTTATGGAGTGGGAGCTTTATTAGCTGCATTGTGGTTTGGGTATAAGCTTTTTCAAATTTATTGGCTGAAAGAAAAAGGAATTACAAAGTACTACGCCAACTTTACCAAAGTGGTTATTAAAAAGAGCGAACTCGCTTTTTCATTTTTTAAGCACATTTTTTTAGGGGAGAACATAAAAAAAGAGAACCAAGCCAATATTGTTGCCCATGAGTTAGTGCATATTAAGCAATGGCACTCTTTAGACCTCCTCTTTTTTGAGTTGTTGCGAATAGCCTTTTGGTTTAATCCACTGGTGTATGTATATCAACAACGAATAGCAGAATTACATGAATTTATTGCAGATGCTATTGTGGCAAAAAGCAATAAAAAAGAACAGTATCAAAGGCTTTTAGCAGAAGCTTTTAACACCCAGAACATCAGTTTTGTTAATCAATTTTTTAAATCATCATTAATCAAAAAACGAATCGTCATGTTAAGTAAAACAAAGTCTAAAAAAGTGTATCAGTTTAAGTATTTGCTATTAGTTCCTTTGGTTTTAGGGATGTTGGTGTATACGTCTTGTGAAGTAGGGAATCAAGATGTAAGTGAAGAACCAGTCGATATCCAAATTTCAGAAGAGGAATATTTGCAATTTTTAGAATTCAAAGAAAAAGAAAAAATAAATTTAAGATTAACGGCCGATTCTATATTGAGTGCTTATGAGAGGTTTGCTCATCAAAGAAGATTGGCTTTAAAGGATAAACCAGAAGAAGAAGTTGAAGCAATTATAGAAGCCGAATGGAACCTTCTTAAAAATTCAAAAATTATAGATGACAAATATGTGAAGGTTCCCTTTGCACTAGTAGATGAAATTCCTGTTTTCCCAGGCTGCGAAGATGCTACAGATAAGAAAGCTTGTTTTCAAGAACAAATGAATCAACATATTCGCAAACATTTTAATTACCCTCTAGAAGCTCAAGAAAAAGGGATTCAGGGTAGAGTAAGTGTCGTATTTATAATTTCAAAAGAGGGTGAGATTAAAAATATTAGAAAAAGAGGTCCGCATGAGCTTTTAGAAAATGAAGCAGTTCGAATTATTGAGCGATTGCCACAAATGACACCTGGTAAACACAAGGGCGAAGCTGTTGAGGTACCATTTTCGATACCTATTTCATTTAAATTAAGTAGCAATGAAAAGGTAGAAAAAACAACATCTAAAAATGAAGTTACAATTGTTGGGTATGGTTCAAGTACTAATATTAGTATCCCTTTTACTGTTGTAGACCAAGTTCCTGTTTTTCCGGGTTGCGAAAATACAACTGATAAGAAAGCTTGCTTTCAAGAAAGTATACAAAGACATATTAGAAAAAACTTTAACTACCCCTTAGAAGCGCAAGAATCTGGAATTCAAGGAAGGGTAAGTATTATATTTAATATATCAAAGGAAGGTGCTATTAAAGATATTAGAATGCGTGGACCTCATAAATTATTAGAAGCTGAAGCTTTGCGTATTATTAAGCGTTTACCTCAAATGACACCCGGTAAACACGATGGTAAAGCTGTTGATGTGCCATTTTCAATACCTATAACTTTTAAATTGCAGGATGGTTCAAAAGAATCAATCTCTTTTACAAAAATGGCAATAGATATTGATGGGATAACACCAGAAATTAAGGAAACAATGCTAAGATACAATGAATTAATTGGGCATAGAGATAGATTATTAAAAAGCAATACTGAGAAACATCCAGTAATTGTTAAACTTGATGAACATTTGATTGTACTTAAATTAAAGATTAGAGAACAAATTGAGATTGAAAAGCAAAAGGAGTGAAACAATTTATAAAAGTAGGTATTGTATTAATTTTAGTTGTTTTTAAGGCTCAGGGTCAATCTAAAGAAACTGTTGCTGACAGCCTTTATCTTGTAGGTAACTATACCGCTGCTATAAATGCCTATTCAGAATTAGGCGATGAAAATGCTAGTTTACAAATAGCACGAGCTTATAATGCAATAGGAAATAAAGAAAAAGCAATACTTCAAT
>CAZLUS010000079.1:2280-11202 GCA_964562775.1 uncultured Flavobacteriaceae bacterium
AGAACGACGGTATATTTTTGATGAAGAATATAGGAGTCTAGGTAGAATAGCTAGATTGAAAGGAGAGCTAAAAAAATCATTGGATTACTACACCAAGGCATGGGAAGAAGATAAGGTAAATCAATTTAGTTATTGGCAGGTTTGTGTATTATCTGATGAATATTATAAAGACCCTAAGATTAAATTGGCACACTATGAAAAGCTATTATCAGATTATGATAATCTTATGCCCTTTTTAAGAGAACGGGCTGTAAAAAGGGTTAAAGAACTAAATGAGGAAATCTTTTTTGACGCAGAATAGATTAACCAAAAAATCGTAATTTCAACCAAATTATAAGGTTGCTAATGCAGAAGTCTTTTCTTCTTTTTATACTTGTGTTATGTGCTTCTTGCAATTTTTTTAAATCGCAAGAAAAGCAAACTAGAGATAATGTAAATGCGGAGTTGCTTGCTATTGACTGGAACGACGTTGACCAATATCCACTTTTTGAGAATTGTGATGAGCTATCCCCTAAGCAGATTCAGCGTGAGTGTTTTCAAGAAAATCTATTAAACTATTTTTCTGAGGCTTTTAATGATTTAGAGTTTGAGGTAGAAGAAGATATTAATGATACACTCCATATAGACTTTTTAATAGATGAGCATGGCTTTATGACGGTATTAGAAATTCAAGAAAAAAATACGGTAAATAAAGTTTTACCAGAGTTAAAAGGACTGCTATCTAAAAGACTAAATAAACTAACCACAGTTGCACCTGCCCTAAAGCGTGCAAAACCAGTTAGCATAAAATTTAGATTGCCATTAGTACTTAATACCAACAAGTAAATATGGCAAAGGAAAAAATTATTTTAGGCATTGACCCTGGGACTACCATTATGGGTTTTGGTATTATTAAAGTGATTAATAAAAAGATGGAGTTCGTTCAGATGAATGAATTGCTACTCAAAAAATACACTGATCCCTATACCAAGCTTAAACTAATTTTTGAACGTACCATAGAATTAATAGACACCTACCACCCAGACGAAATAGCTATTGAAGCTCCTTTTTTTGGTAAAAATGTACAGTCTATGCTCAAATTAGGTCGCGCGCAAGGGGTAGCTATGGCAGCTGGCTTATCAAGAGAAATACCCATAACAGAATACTTGCCTAAAAAAATAAAGATGGCCATAACGGGTAATGGTAATGCAACAAAAGAACAGGTTGCCAAAATGTTGCAAAGTATGCTAGGTTTAAAAACCTTACCTAAAAATTTAGATAGTACAGATGGTCTGGCAGCTGCGGTATGTCACTTTTATAACCAAGGACGCGTTGAGGTTGGTAAATCCTATACAGGTTGGGACGCTTTTGTGAAGCAAAACCCTAAAAAGATTAATAAATAGTAAGCAGTGTCAGTTTGCAGTAGTCAAGTTAAAAATTATGAGTTTTAGAGAGTTATTAGCATATAAAAAAGCATTTAAGCTTGCTATGCAGGTTTTTGAGGTAACTAAATCTTTTCCTAAGGAAGAAACCTATTCTTTAACAGACCAAATTAGAAGGTCATCTAGAAGCGTAAATTCAAATTTAGCGGAAGCATACAGAAAACGAAGATATCCTAAAAATTTTATTAGTAAGTTGAGTGATTGTGATTCGGAAAATGCTGAAACTCAAGTTTGGTTAGAATTTGCACTAGCTTGTAAATACATTGGTCAAGATAATTTTGATGTACTAATAAAAGATAGTCAAGAAGTAGGTAGACTAATTAATTATATGATTAATAACCCAGATAAATTTGGTGCTGTATAACTGCATACTGCAACTGTCAACTAATCTATTTTGTTAGAACAAAATTTTTCACATATATATAAAGAAGCTCCCTTTTTTGGGGAGGGCGTTGGGGTCTACATCCACATTCCTTTTTGCAAGCAAGCTTGTCACTATTGCGATTTTCATTTTTCTACTAAAATGGATAAGAAAGAGGCAATGGTTTCTGCACTCAAAAAAGAACTACAGCTTCGTAAAGACGAGTTCAAGAATGAAACGGTGGAGACCATTTATTTTGGCGGAGGAACGCCATCGGTTTTATCATCAGAAGAAATAAATAGCATTATCCAATCGGTATATAAAAATTACAAAATTGTCGAAAATCCTGAAATTACTTTAGAAGCTAATCCAGATGATTTATCAGAAGAAAAAATAAAACAATTGGCATCCAGTCCCATTAATAGATTAAGTATTGGGGTGCAGTCTTTTTTTGAAGAAGATTTAAAACTTATGAATCGTGCACATAATGCACTAGAAGCTGAAAAGTGCATCCGCGAAGCCTTAAAGTATTTTGATAATATTTCCATCGATTTAATATATGGAATGCCTAATATGTCTAAAGAGCGATGGCAACAAAACATTGAAAAAGCGATAGCCTTTAATATTCCACATATTTCTAGCTATGCTTTAACGGTTGAGCCTAAAACGGCCTTGGCTAGTTTTGTAAAAAAGGGGAGTGTAGTGCCTGCAACAGATGCAATGGCGCAAGAACATTTTAATATTTTAAATGATACTTTAACAAAGGCTGGTTTTAGATGTTACGAAATTTCGAACTTTGGTAAACCGGGCTACTTTTCTAAAAATAATACTGCCTATTGGTTGCAAAAAAAATATATTGGTATTGGTCCTTCGGCACATTCTTTTAATGGGGTTCAAAGGGCTTGGAATACGAGTAATAATATAAAATATATAGCAGCCATTGAAAATGATAAATTACCTATGGAATTTGAGGTCTTGTCAAAAAAAGATAAGTACAACGAATATATAATGACGGGTTTACGTACTATTTGGGGCGTATCAATACCAAAAGTAAAAGACCAGTTTGGAGATAAATACAGTGAGTATCTTTTAGAGCAAGCTCAAAAATATATTGATGAGCATTTGTTATTTTTGGATGGCGATAGTTTAATTACAACACAAAAGGGTAAATTTTTGGCAGATGGTATTGCCAGCAACCTCTTTATGTTAAACTCTATTTAAGATGAGCTCTTGTAAATCTAACAAACGAAACCCTGTAAAAAGTTCAACTAGCATATGATTGCAAATATCAAAGTAAATTCAAGAAATTACTGTATAGATTTATCGAAGCCTTTGGATATTTCTATAGCACTAGTTGGAGATAAAACCAATATAAATGCGTGGTATCTAGATTATCCTAAAATTGAACCTGTTAAAGAAGGTGATTATGTGGGTAAAGTGTCTGAAGGCTCGGCAGTAAATTTTAATACTATTTCGTTTAATCCGCATTCTCACATTACCCATACCGAGTGTGTTGGGCATATTACAGAAGGTTTTTATTCTATCAATAAGAACTTAAATCAGTTTTTCTTTTTAGCAGAAGTAATTACCGTTGCACCAGAAGGACTGGGTGAAGATTTTGTGATTTCAAAAAAACAGCTTCAATATGCCTTGGGCAATAAAAAGAGAGAAGCAGTTATTATTAGAACACTACCAAATTTACAGACTAAAAAGAGCCAACAATACTCCAATTCTAATCCGCCATATTTGTTAAAAGAGGCAGTCGTTTATTTAAAAGAAAAAGGCGTAAACCACTTGCTTATCGATTTACCATCAGTAGATAAAGAAAAAGACGATGGGGCTTTGGTTTGCCATAATGCATTTTGGAATACGGACGGTGTTATTAGAACAAAAGCGACTATAACAGAATTTATTTTTGTAAAAAACAGCATTAAAGACGGCACTTATTTTTTAAACCTTCAGGTGGCTCCTTTTGAGAATGATGCCAGCCCGAGTCGCCCAGTATTATATGCTATAAGTTAACTGTGGCTCCAGTTATTTGGGTCATCATTATCATTTGGCGATAAGCCTAAAATATCTCCTTTAGTATTTACACCTAAGCCAACTACAGAACGGTTTACATAGTTAAAATAGCTTACTACTTGGTTAATTTCTAATAGCTCACCATCAGAAAAGCCAGCTGTTCTAAGTTCATCAATAGTTGCTTTAGTAATGGTATGCGCTGTAAGGGTTAATTTTTTGGTGTAAAGAGCTCCAAGCAACCATTTGCCTTCTAAGGCCTGGTCTAAGGAGTCTGTTAATACGGCTTGCTTGTATTGCGTTGCTTTTTTAGTATCGTTTAACAATCTAGAAAAACCAGCAAAATGATGCTCAAAACAATAGTCGCATCGGTTAAGGTGGCTGGTATAAACCCCTAAAGCTTCTAAATACCATTTAGGTAGTGTATTGCCCGAATGGTGAAGCACACTTTTATAAAGTGCCATATGCGCTGTTAAAGTATGGGGTCTAAGACTGTGAATTGTAAGGACATTATCTATGGTATCATTAGCTCCTTTAATGCGTTCGTATATTTTTTTTAGTTGTCCTTCTGCTTCTTTATAGGGAATCGTTTTTATCCAGCTCATAATTTTTTGTTAGCTTGTGCAATAAGATAAAAATAATAGGGATTACTTTTATCATTAGTGCAAAATAAGAAAACAATATGGATAGTTTTATTAATGCTTTATTGGGTTTACTGCTAGGAGCTATTTTAATGTATTGGTGCTATGGCTTTTTTACTAAAAAGAAGCGTAAAGAACTTACTGAGCATCAATCGGTAGTTATTTTAGATCGTATTAGGAGTGTTTGTAAATTGGTTTCTGTAGAAGGCGATTTTGCAGAGATATACCGTTATGAAAACATCAAAGATGGGTTTATGAGTATTTTAAGCAGTAAAAAGAAAGCTCTAGTAGTCATAAATGCCAAAGCTCAGATAGGTTACGACTTAAAAAAATTAAAAATGACTGCGGATACAAACCGAAAAAAAATAGTTTTAAGTGAATTTCCTGAGCCAGAAATTTTATCAATTGAACCCGATATTCAGTTTTATGATGTTAAGAACGGATTATTTAATTCTTTTTCGCCAGAAGACTTAACAGAGTTAAATCAAAATGCTAAAGAACATATTCGAGATAAAATACCAGAAAGTGGTTTAATTGATACAGCAAAGAAAGAAGCATTGCAAGCGGTTTTACTCATTGAAAAAATAGTAGAGACCATTGGGTGGAAATTAGATTATTCGGCCTTAGAGATAGAAGAATCAGAACAATCAATTTTAAAAAATGTATAGATGAAAAAGGTAATTTTTACAGTATTGTTTATGGCATTAGCTTTAGGGTCTTGCCAAGAGAAAAAAGCAGCTTTACAAACTTTTGACCCTGCTTTTACGCACACGGTTTATTTTTGGCTTAATGAACCTAATAATGATGCGCATAGGCTAAAATTTGAAACTTCGCTTAAGAAATTCTTGAGTGCATCTAAATACACAAAAACCAATTTTATTGGCACGCCTCCTAAAGCAGTACGATCAGCTGTAGATGACTCTTTTACTTATTCGTTAGTAGTTACATTTGAGTCTGCAGAAGCTCAAGAAGGATACCAGGAAGAAGCGGTGCATTTAGAGTTTATAGAAGAATGCAAGTCCCTTTGGAAAAAGGTAGTTGTTTATGATGCTATAGGGATATAAGAGAATGTTAGTTTTTAGAAAAGCAACACAAGAAGATGCGCACGAGATTGCAGCATTGCATACCATAAGTTGGCAACAGAATTACAGAGGCGTTTTTAGTGATTATTATCTAGACCATGAGGTGCCTTCTAATAGAATTAAAGTATGGAAAAACCGTTTAACACATTCTCCTAAGAACCAGTATGTTCTTCTTGCAGAAGAAAAAGGAACGATAGTAGGTTTTGTATGTGCTTATCTTAATCAAGACCCTACATATGGCACCTATTTAGACAATTTACATGTGAGCTCTAAAGTGCAGGGGAGTGGTATTGGTACCCATTTAATGGGAAAATTGGCAAATGAGCTTAAAACACTAACGAAGCAAGGTATTTACCTTTGGGTGGTAGAAGGAAACGATTTGGCGATTAATTTTTACGATAACCTAAAAGGAAAAGCTCTTGATACGGTTAAGGCTGATGATATTGGGGATGTTCCATTTTTAAAAATTAGATATGTATGGTCTAATCTGCTCCAATTACAAAACGCTACGGATGCTAAATTAAAAGCTTATGGATCTTGAAGAATTTAGGACGTATTGTATACATAAAAATGGGGTGACAGAAGGGTTTCCTTTTGATGAGTCTACCTTAGTTTTTAAGGTAATGGGTAAAATGTTTGCTTTAGTGTCTTTAGAACGAAAACCACCTCAGGCGAATGTAAAATGTGACCCAGAACTAGCAATCCAGTTAAGAGAGGAATATGATGGTCTAGTTATACCTGGCTATCATATGAGTAAAAAACACTGGAATACTATTTTTTTAGAACAGTTACCAACAGCTTTTATCCATGAACAAATAGACCATTCGTATGACCTAGTAGTCGATGGTTTGACTAAAAAAGTAAAAGAAGCCTTAAAAAACCTATCATAGTATTACAAACCTTTAATTTGTGTATTATGAAAGGAGTTTGCTTGTAAACGCATTAATTCTTCTGCCTTTTCTTTCTTATAGCGATACAATTCTTCTTCAGATTTGATATCCTCATAAATTTCCTGATTCATTATTGCATCTGTAGACATCAATAATTTACGTTGGGTTACTTTTTGATTGACCCATGTAGCAACCACGCTTTCCTGCTCTTCAAATTTATAGTCATACTCTCCTTTTGGAGCCAAAAGTTTGGCTATAATAGGGGCGGTTTCAATAGCTAAGAATAATAAAAAGATAAAGAAAGAAGGTAGCCATGGTAACTTGTTTAAGGCATTTATACGTGCCATAAGACCATCAAAACCATCTATTATGGGTTGCGAAGTGTTTACGGCCTTATCATAATCAATGTTCAATGCAGCAATCTGACTTTCAATAGCAGCTATTTTTTCTCCATTGGTTTGTTTTAATTGCTGTAGTTCTGCTAAATAGGCATCATGTTTTTCACGTTTTTCTTCATATACAGGGCCTTTGCCTAATAGTTTTGTGCCAGCAGTACCTTCTGCTTCTGCAATGTAAGTATCATAGAGTGCATTGGTTTCGGCTTCTTTTTGTGCTACCTCACTTTTTAAGTTGGATATATCCTGATTTAAACTTTCGATAGTTGGTGCATACTGTAATGCTAATTGTTCTTTGTTTTCGAGCGTCATTGCATTTTTCTCTTCTAATAATACCTGATTAATTTCCTTTTCAAAAATTTTCATCTCTAAAGGTTTAGAGATTACAATGGCAATAATCACTGCTAGGATAATTCTTGGTGCTGCTTGTAGTAACTCACTTTTAAAACTATCTCTTTTCTTAATAGTAGAGACAATATAACGGTCTAAATTAAAAATGAGTAAACCCCAAATAAAGCCAAAGAAAATGGACGTATAGACATTGTCAAAAACAGTGTAAAGTGCATAAGCACTGGCTATAAAAGCCATTATTGCAGTAAAGAAAACAGTGGCGCCAATACCAGCATATTTATTGCGTTCGCCATTAGAACAGGTTTCGAGAATATCAGTGTCTGCTCCTGAACAGAAGATGAAGAATTTTTGTAACATCTGATTTTATTTTGATTGATGAATTCATAAAAATAATGTTTCTTCTAGCCCATTCAACAATTCTTATTTGCTTTTGAAATGGCAAGTATGAAGTAACAGTTTTTATACTAAAAACTATTAGTATGTCTTTACTTCTTTTTGTTACATAAAAACTTTTAGGTGAAGGTTTTGAAAGTGATTTATGATTCTAATTATAAGTTTTTGCTGATTTTTACAACAGGAGGGTTGCCATTTTTACTTTCGGAGCTGACACTTAAATCAGGCTTCTTTTTTATAAGGGCTATGGCCTTATTTGAACTTATTTTTCTACCCTTATAATAGAATGTAGCACCTTGCTTTGCCATAGCAATGATATGGTCTAATGGGTTAGGGGGCACAGGTGGTTGCGGTGGCGTCACTTCATATACTTCTGGAGGGGAACGGAATCCAGCAGAACTAATACTATCTTTTCCGCCAGCGTAGAATTTTTTAGTATCAGGAGTAATTATTCTTCCATTTGGCTTGTGTTTAACTTCTTCTGGATTAGTTGGAACTGGCGGTGGTTCCGGAAAATTTGGAAAAGGCTCAGCATCAGCCTTTTGTTCTTTAGACATTAAGCTATATAGCTGTTTTAGGCGCTCTACATCTTTCATTTGAATTGTAAAATGCTTTTTGGAGAGCATCGCATTGTATTTTTTTGCTAGCAGATTGTATTCCTTCATTTGTTCTTTGGTTGCACCTTCTTGGTATGTGTTATTTGAACTACCATACTTCTTAGTATTTTCATGTTGTTCTGTTGGATCTATTATTACTTGGTTTTGACGAAACCCTAATAATAAAACTACGATGCTTACTACTACGATGCTTTTGATGATTCTCAATTGTTTTGATATTTGTTTTTTCATGACTGCAAATCGTTTTCTAAGCTCTTAAACTATAGATACATTCACAAAGATTTTGCCAAAAATGGTTGGGCAATTAATGAATTAGTTTGTGCCTTTTTCTAAACTAATAATATTTAAACAAAATCTCAAGTATTTTGTTGTAAAAAAGCATTGATAATGAAGTATTTAACAATGATTTGGGATAATAAGGGGCTGCTTTAAAAAAGGTTTAGAACTTTAAATTATCATATTGTTTTGAACTAAAGTTGTTTTTGTCAACTACATCGGTTAATATATCTATTCTACCTTTATTTCTGTATTTTTTATCATGACTAACAATTGCATAAGTACTTTTATGACTCTCTATAAGTTCTTTGGCTTTAGCAAGGTCAATATGTTTATTTTTGAAAAATAATAACACTCCTCTTTTAGATGCTTGTTCTAAGCTTTTTAAATCTGTATCTATTTTAGTTTTTGATATATGATTTAAAATTCTAACCTCAGGTTTTTTGTTTATATAAGGTAGCGTTTCTATAGAAGTA
>CAZLUS010000080.1:0-11175 GCA_964562775.1 uncultured Flavobacteriaceae bacterium
CTTTTCCAACTAATTTTATCTTGGTCTTTCAAGGTTGTGTAATATTATTGCTAACAATTCGATATGCGTAGTATTACTCATATCCCTTTATATCCGTAATTTACGTATTTATATGTATTCATGAAAATAGACAAGGAACAAAACTATTGGCGAAAACGTTATCTAGAAGAACGTACAGGTTGGGATATTGGTTATCCGTCTACGCCTTTAAAAACATATATAGACCAACTAGAAAATAAAAAGCTTAAAATTCTTATCCCTGGTGCTGGTAATGCTTATGAAGCAGAATACCTTTGGCAACAGGGTTTTACTAATGTTTTTGTAATGGATATTTCTAAAATTCCACTAGATGCCTTTACAAAACGTAATCCAGATTTCCCTAAAACACAGTTACTACAGCAAGACTTTTTTAAACACCAGCATAGCTATGACCTTATTCTAGAACAAACTTTCTTTTGTTCTTTTCTTCCCACAGACAAGAATCGTTTTTCTTATGCAAAACAGATACATAGGCTTTTAAAACCTACAGGCAAACTGGTTGGGGTTTGGTTTACTATTCCTTTAACTGGCGACATGGAAAAACGTCCTTTTGGTGGTGATAAAGCGAGTTATCTCAAGTATTTTAGTCCCTATTTAAAAACGCTTGTATTTGAAGCTTGCTATAATTCTATAAAACCCCGACAAGGAACTGAGCTTTTCGGAATTTTCTCAAAAAAAATTCTTTAGTTGCCTTAACACCTTTTTAAGAAATGTAAACCCCCATTTCTTTATCTTTAGCCGTCTAATTCGAACCAAAATAAAAATGAAAAATCATCTCACCCTTTTGCTACTTCTAATAGCAGCATCACTCACTGCTCAAGAATTTACAATGGATCTTGTACAAGATCTTAAACCCAGAAATATTGGCCCTGGTGGCATGAGTGGTCGTGTTACAGCCATAGATGTGGTAACAAACAACCCAGATGTCATGTATGTAGGTACCGCTTCTGGTGGCCTTTGGAAATCTACATCTGGTGGTATTAAATGGGATCCCATTTTTGACAAAGAGCTAACAGCTTCTATTGGTGCGGTAGCTATACAACAGTCTAATCCATCGGTAATTTGGGTAGGTACAGGTGAAGGTAACCCTAGAAATAGTTTAAATGGTGGCTATGGTGTATACAAATCCCTAGATGGTGGTAAAACATGGAAGGCTATGGGCTTAGAAAAAACCCGTCATATTCATCGTGTGGTTATTGACCCTACAGACCCCAATACCGTTTATGTTGGTGCTATTGGTTCTCCATGGGGAGTACATCCAGAACGTGGCGTATACAAAACTACCGATGGTGGGGAGACATGGAATAAAATTCTCTTTGTAAATAATAAAACTGGAGTGGCAGATTTAGTAATGGATTCAAGTAACCCTAATAAATTAATTGCTGCCATGTGGGAGCATAAGCGTGATCCTTGGTTTTTTAAATCTGGTGGCACAGGTAGTGGTTTACACATAACACATGATGGTGGTAAAACATGGAAAAAACTTACCGATGAAGACGGCTTACCAAAAGGCAATTTAGGACGTATTGGTATTACCATTGCTAAAAACAAACCCAATATTGTGTATGCGCTTATTGAGGCAAAAAAGAATGCCCTGTACAAGTCTGAAGATGGAGGTTTTAAATGGAAAAAAGTAAATGATAAGAATGATATTGGGAACAGGCCTTTTTACTATTCTGATATCCACGTAGACCCAGAAAATGAGAACCGTTTATTTTCTGTATTTACCTATGTAAATGTTTCTGAAGACGGTGGTAAAAACTTTACACAACTTATGCCTGCTTATGGTGTAGATAATGGTGTTCACCCTGACCATCACGCTTGGTGGATTCATCCTGACAACGGACAATTTATGATTGATGGTAATGATGGAGGTATGAATATTACCAAAGACGGTGGTAAAACATGGCGTTTTATTGGTAATCTGCCTGTTGCACAGTTTTATCATATAAATGTAGATAACGAATATCCGTATAATGTATATGGAGGCATGCAAGATAATGGCTCTTGGCGTGGACCTGCTTATGTATGGAGAGCGCAAGGGATACGCAATAGTTACTGGCAAGAAATTGCTTTTGGCGATGGTTTTGATGTAGTCCCAGATTTAGATGATAACCAATTTGGGTATGCCATGAGTCAGCAAGGCTTTGTATCTCGCTACGATTGGAAAACAGGCAACAATTATATCGTTCGCCCTACTCCACCAGATGCAGTAACAAAACTTCGTTTTAACTGGAACGCAGGTATTGGGCAAGACCCATTTGATAATAGTACGGTGTATTTTGGGAGTCAGTTTGTACATAAATCAACAGACAAGGGGCTTACATGGACAGTTATCTCACCTGATTTAACTACAAACGACCCAGAAAAACAAAAGCAAAGCGAAAGTGGTGGCTTAACTCTAGATGCTACTGGAGCTGAAAACCATTGTACTATTTTGGTTATTGAGCCTTCACCCGTAGAAAAAGATATGCTTTGGGTAAGTACCGATGATGGTCGTGTTCATTATTCCCAAAATGGAGGTGCTAATTGGACAGACGTAACCAAAAACATTAAAGGCTTACCAGCAGGAAGTTGGATTCCGCAAATAAAAGCATCAAAAAACAATAAGGGTGAAGCGCTACTCATTGCAAATGATTACCGCAGGTTTAATTATACGCCTTACGCCTATCGCACTAAAGATTATGGCAAAAATTGGACTAGAATTGTAGATGCTGATGATGTAGAAAGTTATACGCTTTCTATTGTAGAAGACCCTATAAATACAAATTTGGTTTTTTTAGGAACGGATGATGGGCTCTATATTTCTTTTGATGCTGGAAGCAAATGGCAAAAATGGAACGAAGGTTTCCCTACTGTTTCTACAAAAGATTTGGTTATACAACCTAGAGATCAGGATTTGGTAATAGGTACTTTTGGACGTGCTGCTTGGGTTTTAGACGATATTCGTCCTTTACGAGCTCTGGCGACTAACAAAAGTATTCTTCAAAAAGATATTAAGCTTTTTGATAGTCCAGATGCGTATTTAGCGGCATACCAACAAGCATCAGGAACGCGTTTTGGTGGCGATGCGCTATATAATGCTGAAAACCGAAAAGGGGGGGCTATGATTACCTATTATCTAAAAGAAGGTAAAAAGGCTAAGAAAAAATCGAAAGATTCCGATGATGAGAAAGAGGACGAAAATACAGCTACTGCTAAAGATAAAAAAGAACTCACTGGAGTTCAGAAAAAAGATTCTATTCAGTTCAATTTTTATGATGGCACACGTTTAATACGAACTTTAAAATATAAGACTCCAGAGAAAAAAGGATTCCACAGAATCTATTGGGGTTTAAACGAAAAAGGACCTGACAGACCTGCCCGAAAAATTAGCAAAAGCACTAGAGAAAGAGGAGGTTCAAGCGTTAAACCGGGGACTTATAAAGTAAAAGTGCTTTACGGAGAAACTGTAGACTCTACAAGGGTCACTGTAAAAACAGACCCAAGACTAAAGGTTTCAACAGCATCTATAAATGAGGTCTACCAGAATAGTAAAAAATTAGAAGGCTATACCCAAACCGCTGCAGATGCAGTAAAACAATTGGTGGAAAGTAAAAATTTGGCGAATAAATTCGCTAAAGAAATGAAGACTTTAGATAAAGACAAGTACAAAACTCAAATAAAAGCTTCTAAAGATATTTCTAAAGCAATAGATTCGGTTGTGGCACTATACATTGGTAAAGAAGATAAGCGCCAAGGAATCACCCGTAATCCCGAGACTAATGTGATGCAACGCATTGGTAATGCAAGAGGCTATGTAGGCTCTAGAAAAAATGGACTTACCACAACAGAGAAAAACCTCATTAAATTTGCCGAAGACGATTTAAAGGCAGCTTTAGAGAAAACAAATGCTTTCTTTTCAGAAAAATGGAATGAATATCAAACCAATATTAAAGCGTTAGACTTAACACCTTTTAAAGAAACAAAAACATTCACAATCAATTAAACAAACTCAAAAAATGAAAAAAACACTCTTAATATTACTCTCAGCAACCCTATTCTGGTGCTGTAAGGAAGAGAAAGCTCCGCCATCAGTGGCGGATACAATGAAGACCTACACTATCGCTCAAATGATGGATAACGAAGCTATAGGTGGAGGAAGTTTTTCTCCAGACAAATCAAAATTATTAATTTCGAGTAATCGTTCTGGCATATATAATATGTACACTGTGGCTACAAGTGGTGGGGATATGATGCCCGTTACTCAATCCGACAGCTCATCGGTATTTGCAATATCGTACTTCCCAAATGATGAACGCATGTTATTTCGTATGGATGGTAATGGTGATGAGATTTTCCATATCTTTTTAAGGGAAACTGATGGAAGTCATAAAGACCTTACGCCTTTTAAAGGTTCAAGGGCAAATTTCTCAGGTTGGACAGATGATAAGAAAGGATTTTTATTTTCATCTAACAAAAGAGATGCTCGATATTCCGATTTATATGAAATGGATTTGGAGACATTTACGCCTGAACTTTTATATAAAAATGAAGATGGCTATTTTGTTGGTGGGCTCTCCAAAGACAAAAAACATTTATCCCTTATAAAGCCTATAAATACTAACGATTCTGATTTATTTCTATACAATAGGGAAGATAAATCACTAACTAAAATAAACAAGAATCAAAGTGCTAATAGCCCTGAAGATTATTCACCTGATGGAAAATCATTGTACTACACTACTGATGATGGCGGGGAATTTGCGCAATTAATGAAATATAATATCGCTGATGGAACTATTGAAAAAGTAATGTCCAAAGATTGGGACATTACAGGGAGTTATTTTACCGAGACTGGTAAATATCAAGTAACCTATATTAATGAAGATGCTAAAAACACAATTGAGGTAATGGATGTTGCTTCTGGAGAAAATATAGCGTTGCCATCTGTGGACAATATGAACATCACTAATGTAGCCTTCTCCAGAGATGAAAATTCTATGCGTTTTTATGCTGGAGGCTCTCATACTCCTTCTAATTTATATGTATATGAGTTAGAAAGTAAAGAGCAATCTAAATTAACTGATGTATTGAATAATGAAATACAGGCACAAGATTTAGTAAATGCAGAAGTTATTAGATATTCCTCTTTTGATGGTCTTGAAATTCCAGCTATCTATTATAAACCTCATCAAGCTACGGAAGAAAATAAAGTGCCAGCTTTAGTCTGGGTACATGGAGGTCCAGGAGGCCAATCTAGACAAGGCTTCAATTCTTTTCTACAGTATATGGTAAATCATGGTTACGCTGTTCTAGCTGTAAATAACAGAGGAAGTAGTGGTTATGGCAAAACTTTTTACCAAATGGATGACTTAAATCATGGTGATAAAGACTTAAAAGACTGTGTAGAAGGTAAAAATTGGTTAGCCAAGCAATCAGAAATTGATGCTAATAAAATTGGAATAATAGGAGGCTCTTATGGTGGTTATATGACTATGGCTGCTTTAACTTATACTCCTGAAGAGTTTAACGTAGGTGTAAACCTTTTTGGTGTAACTAATTGGATTAGAACACTTAGAAGTATTCCACCATGGTGGGAAGCTCAAAAAGAAGCATTATACTTAGAATTAGGAGACCCCAATAGTGCAGATTCTGTACGTTTAAGGAAAATATCTCCTTTATTTCATACAGATAAAGTAACTAAACCTCTAATTGTATTACAAGGCTCTAAAGACCCTAGAGTATTGCAAGTAGAATCTGATGAAATAGTTGCTGGTGTTAAAAAAAATGGTGTTCCTGTAGAATATGTTCTCTTTGAAGATGAAGGGCATGGTTTTGTAAAAAAGGAAAATCAAATTAAAGCCTATAGCGAGGTGCTAAGCTTTTTAGATACTCACCTAAAAGGTGAAACATCAATACCTATTAATGATGGCAATGTCATTGATATAAAAAAAGGAACTAACAACACCTCTTCCCAGAAATAAGAAAAGAAAATATAAATTAATAGTACTAGTATTAAAATGAGAAAATTAATTGCGATAGCAATATGCCTAATGGCATTATCTATAAGAGCCCAAGAAAATGGAGAGGAAGAATTTGGTGCTTGGTATATGTACTTTGGAACCAATAAAATTGCAGAACGTTTTAGTATCCATACTGAAGCTCAGTTACGGTTCTACGAAACCACCAGTAATTATAACCAGTTACTATTACGTACCGGTTTAAATTATCACATTAATAAAAATGCCATTGCAACAGTTGGTTATGGCTTTATTAATACGGATCCAGATTTTGAAGACCCCATAGTGATATTTGATACTTTTGTTGATGATTCTCCGTCATCGACAATAGAATTTGATAATAGAGTTGATGAACATCGCATATTTGAGCAGTTTATTTTAAAAAATAAAGTTTGGGAGTTTCTTTTTGAGCATCGTTACCGACTAGAACAACGCTTTATAACTGTTGGAGACAGAGGGGATTTTGATTTTGATACAAGAACCGAGCATAGAGCTAGATATAGAATACAAGTAAGCCTTCCCCTAACGGACACTTTTTTCTTAAATTTTTATGATGAACTCTTTATCAATTTACAAGACAATTTATTTGGTCAAAATAGACTGTATGGTGCTTTAGGTATTCACCTTACACCTAATAGTAGTGTTCAAATTGGGTATTTACGCAATCAATTCTCTACTGCAGTTTTTGATAGATTACAGATAGGTGTATTTTTAAATACCAACTTAATAAAAAAATAAAATCATGAAATTTCAAAAAGTAACATTTAAAAATAATAATGGACAGGATTTAGTTGGTCGTTTAGAGCTTCCTGTAGATAGACACCCACACAATTTTGCATTATTTGCGCATTGCTTCACCTGTAATAAAAATCTATTAGCGGTAAAAAATATTAGCAAGTCCTTAACTTCCAATGGCTTTGGTGTATTACGCTTTGATTTTACGGGTCTGGGAGAAAGTGATGGTGATTTTGCAGATACTAATTTCTCTGGTAATGTAGAAGATTTAATAGCTGCTTCTAATTTTTTAAAAGAAGAATATAGTGCTCCTACCCTTTTAATAGGACATTCCTTAGGCGGTGCAGCTGTAATTTTTGCAGCCGAAGAAATTGATAGTGTACTCGCATTAAGTACTGTTGGTGCCCCTGCAAATCCTAAACATGTAAAACATTTACTTAAAAGCGGACTCGAAGAAATTAATGAACATGGTGAAGCTGTGGTAAATTTAGGAGGAAGAGATTTTAAAATTAAAAAACAATTTGTAGATGACTTAGAAACTAAATCACTGCCAGAAACTGCTAAAAATCTTAGAAAACCACTATTAGTACTGCATTCACCGCAAGATGATACTGTTGGTATTAAAAATGCCGAAGAAATTTATTCTGCTGCCCATCACCCTAAGAGCTTTGTATCTTTAGATGGGGCGGATCATTTACTATCTAGAAAAGAAGACTCTAATTATGTAGGTGATGTAATTGCTGGATGGGCAAAAAGATACTTAGACTGTGACGTACCTAAAAAAGACCTAAAAACAAAACATCAAGTAGTAGCAAGTTTAGATGCTGAAGATGCTTTTACAACTAAACTTAAATTAGGGAGTCACTACATGACCGCCGATGAACCTGAAAGTTATGGTGGAAACGATTTTGGGCCTTCGCCTTATGAGTTAGTTTCTGCAGGCCTATCTGCTTGTACTGTTATGACCATACAAATGTATGCCAAACGAAAAGGCTGGCAAATAGACAATGTAGAAGTACATACCTCTTACAGCAAATCACACGCGGTTGATTGTGAAAATTGTGAAGAAACCAGTGCGAAAATCGACACTTTTGAACGTGAAATTAAATTTATAGGTGATTTAGACGAAAAACAACAAACAAGACTCTTACAGATTGCCGATAAATGTCCTGTACATAAAACTTTGCATACCGAAACACAGGTAATAACCAAATTGGTTCATTAGTCTAGAAAAAGCTTTGGGGTAATATCCCTAATACTATAGATGTACTAAAGTATTTCTAAAAAATTAAAGAAAGCTCTTACTTTAATAGCTTTATTTTATATATTAATCATCTCAAAAAACTAAAGTCATGAAAAAAATTATTAAATCTTTTACCTTTCTATTTTTATGTATTATCACTAGTGTATTTGCTCAAACCGATACAAGTATTGCCAATACCTCAATTAAAGAAGGAGACATTCCTGTTGACCCCAATGTAAAAGTCGGTAAACTTGAAAATGGGCTAACCTATTATATTAGAAATAACGGAAAACCAGAAGATAAAGTAGAACTACGTCTAGTAGTAAATGCAGGTTCTATAATGGAAACCGAGCGCCAATTAGGTCTTGCCCATTTTATGGAACACATGAATTTTAATGGTACAAAGAATTTTAAAAAAAATGACTTAGTAGATTACCTACAAAGTATTGGAGTGAAATTTGGAGCCGATTTAAACGCCTATACAAGTTTTGATGAAACCGTTTATATCCTTCCTATCCCTAGCGATGACCCAGAAAAACTAGAGAAAGGATTTCAAATTATTGAAGATTGGGCACATAATACTACCTTATCTGAAGAAGCTATTGACGGAGAAAGGGGTGTTGTCTTAGAAGAATTACGTCTTAGACTGGGAGCAGAAGAACGCATGCAGCGTATTACACTTCCTAAAATGATGTATGGTTCTAGGTATGCAGACCGTCTCCCTATAGGTACTAAAGAAAATCTTGAGAATTTTTCTTATGATGACGTTCGCGATTATTATAAAAAATGGTATCGACCAGATTTAATGGCTGTTGTTGCTGTTGGAGATTTGGATGTAGCAACTATGGAAAAGAAAATTAAAGATCACTTTTCTGGTATTGCTAAACCTAAAAGTCCTTCTAATAGAGAAGCTTATAAATTACCAAACCACGATGAAACGTTTATCGCTATAGCCTCTGATAAGGAAGCTGCTTTTAGTCGCGTACAAGTAATGTATAAAGACAGATACGAAGCCCCAGATGTTAAAACTGTTAGCGATTATCGTGAGTCTTTAGTTAAAAATCTATTTTCTACATTAATTAACAATAGACTAGAGGAAGTTAGAAATAGCGCAAACCCACCATTTGTTTTTGGTTTTTCATTTTATGGCGGAACCTTTGCAAGAACTAAAAATGCCTATCAATCAATAGCAAATACAAGTCCAGAAGGGCAATTAAAAGGACTTCGTGCGATTATAGAAGAGAATGAGAGAGTTAAACGTTACGGTTTTCAAGAAGGTGAATTTGAACGTGCAAAAAAGAGCCTTTTAGCCCGTTTAGAAAAGGAATATAATGATCGAGATAAGCGCGAAAGTGGAAGAATAATAAATGCCTACGTAAATAATTATTTAGAAAAATCACCTATACCAAGTGTAGAGTGGTCTTTTGATACGACTAAAAAATTATTGCCTACAATTCAACTTCAAGAAATTGGAGCCTTAATTAATGATTTTTTACATGATGACAATCGAGTTATCATACTTACAGGACCAGAAAAAGAAGGTCTAAAGCAAGTAACCGAAGCTGATGTAAAAGCCTTATTAGATGAAATACAATCTTCTGACATCAAAAAATATGAAGATAAAACGGTTAGAAGCCAAC
Source organism: uncultured Flavobacteriaceae bacterium (assembly GCA_964562775.1). Lineage (GTDB taxonomy): Bacteria > Bacteroidota > Bacteroidia > Flavobacteriales > Flavobacteriaceae > Croceitalea. The sequence goes on from CAZLUS010000080.1 coordinate 9,660, forward strand.
TAATTGAAAAACTGCCTACTCCTGGTGCAATTGCTAAAACAACTACGAATTCTAAACTAGGTACTACTACACTAGTTTTAAGTAATGGAGCTACACTCACTTATAAAAAGACAGATTTTAAAAACGATGAAATACTATTTAGAGCGTATAGTCCAGGGGGTTCAAGTTTATATTCTAATGAAGAATTTCTGGCAACTTCATTTGCAAATGGCGGTCTTTCACAGGCAGGTATTGGTGGTTTATCTTTAACAGATATCAATAAGTTTATGAGTGGTAAGATTGCTAACGTATCCCCTTCTATTGGTGCCTTTAGCGAAAACTTTAGAGGCTCTGCTGCACCAAAAGATTTAGAAACCTTATTTCAAATGGTACATCTTTATTTTACTTCTTTAAATAAAGATAACGAAGCATACAACTCATTTATCTCAAAACAGAAGAGTTTTTTAGGGAATTTAATGGCAAATCCACAATTCTTTTTTCAAGATCAAATTGGAAGAGTTAGAAACGAAGGAAACCCTAGATATACTGGTTTCCCTACTGCTGAAAAATTAGATGCAGCTGATTATGATTTAGCTTATAAAAAGTATCAAGAACGTTTTGCCGATGCTGGTGACTTTCATTATTTTCTTGTAGGTAATGTAGATGAAGTAAAAGTTGCTGATTTTGCCAAACAATATTTGGCTTCCTTGCCTGGTACTAATAGCAATGAAAAATATATACCCACTAAGTTTAGAAGGAAAGACACTTTTCAAAAACATATTATCAATAGAGGTAAAGACCCAAAAAGTAACGTAAGCATTACTTGGGAAGAAGAAATACCCTATGATAGTAAAACCGAAATGGCAATAAGAGCATTAGGTGAAGTATTAACCATTAAACTAGTTGAAAAATTAAGAGAAGAAGAAGGTGGTGTCTACGGTGTTGGAGCTAGAGGAAGTTTAAGTAAAATTTCATTCTCTAATATTAATTTTAATATAGGCTTTCCATGTGGGCCTGAAAATGTAGACAAATTAGTAGCTGCAACCTTAGCCGAAGTAGAGAATATTAAAACCAATGGAGTTACTCCTGAAGATATGGCCAAAGTAAAAGAGACTTATCTGGTGCAAAGAAAAGAAGACCTTAAAACCAACCGATTTTGGGTAGATAACTTATTAAAAGCACACCAAGAAGAAATTGAAAGCGATAGCATGTTAAGTTTTGAAGAGAATTTAGAAAATTTAAAGGCTAAAGACCTACAAGATGTAGCCAATAAATATTTAGATGAAAATTATTTCTTAGGCATATTAATGCCTGAAAAAACTGAATAATATTTTTTAGACTAAAGAAAAAGGCCATCAAAAGATGGTCTTTTTTTATTTTTAATAATTAAAAAAGATTAAACCCTAAAAATAGTACTATCAATATATTCACTAAATTAGTACCGAACATATTAAAATGTATAAAATGAAAAAATTAATCATATTCCCTCTAGCACTTTTACTTATTACTGCGTTTAGCTGTAAGGAAGTAAAAAAAG
>CAZLUS010000081.1:0-4208 GCA_964562775.1 uncultured Flavobacteriaceae bacterium
TTTATTTAAGAAACGGTGATATTCCTCAGTATTTAAGAGATGGAGTAGTAGATATCGCCATTATAGGAGAAAATGTTTTAATTGAAAAAGGAAAAGATATTACTTTCAAAGAGAAACTTGGGTTTTCTAAATGTAAAGTGTCGTTAGCTATTCCAAAATCAATTGACTATAACTCGGTTAAAGATTTTGAAGGGAAACGTATTGCAACATCCTATCCAAATACGGTTAAAAATTATTTAGAGGAAAAGGGGGTTAGTGCAGATTTACATATCATTAATGGTTCAGTAGAGATTGCACCTAATATAGGCTTGGCAGATGCTATTTGCGATATTGTATCTAGCGGTAGTACTTTGTTTAAGAACAACTTAAGAGAAGTAGAGGTAATGTTAAGGAGTGAAGCTGTATTAGCTGTCTCACCAAAAATCTCAGAAGAGCGAAAGGTATTATTAGAAAAGCTCCAATTTAGAATTCAATCTGTTTTAAGAGCGCGACAGTCAAAGTATGTTTTATTGAATGCCCCAAATGAGAAATTGCAAGATGTTATTGATTTGCTTCCGGGGATGCGTAGTCCAACAGTACTTCCATTAGCAGAAGAAGGTTGGAGCTCTGTACATACGGTTATTAATAAAGATAAATTCTGGGAAGTAATTGATGAACTTAAGCAAGCAGGTGCAGAAGGTATTTTAGTATGTCCTATTGAAAAAATGGTACTATAATATTGCCGTAGGCGATAATCTGGTTAATCTAAAAAGAATGCAGAAAATAAATAATCCGAAGAGAGAAGATTGGCAAAGCGTTTTACAACGACCAACCCAAACTGTTGCTGCAATTGAGGCTACTGTAAATGCTGTTTTTCAAGAGGTTAAGAACGAAGGTGATTTTGCTTTGGTAACATATACACAACAATTTGATGGAGTTACTTTAGATTCTTTTTTAGTTTCTGATTTAGAAATTGAAGAGGCCAAGCAATTGGTTTCTGAAGATTTAAAAGTAGCAATTGAATTAGCGAAAAAAAATATAAAAAAATTTCATTCGGCTCAAAAAACCGAACGTATAGAAGTTGAAACTACTGAAGGTGTTCGTTGTTGGCAAGAAAAACGACCTATTCAAAAAGTGGGTTTATACATACCTGGCGGAACAGCACCTTTGTTTTCTACGATTTTAATGTTGGCAGTACCTGCTAATTTAGCAGGATGCAAAGAAGTTGTATTATGTTCACCACCAAACTCTGAAGGAAAGATTCATCCTGCTATTCTATATACAGCGGCACTATGTGGCGTTACTAAAATATACAAAGTAGGAGGAATACAAGCTATAGCAGCAATGACTTTTGGTACAGAAACAATTCCGAAAGTTCATAAAATATTCGGTCCCGGAAATCAATATGTAACTGTTGCGAAGCAAATAGCTACCAAACATGGTGTTGCTATAGATATGCCTGCTGGTCCTAGTGAACTACTTGTAGTTGCTGATGAAACTGCTAATGCTGCCTTTGTAGCATCTGATTTGCTCAGTCAAGCAGAACATGGTATAGATAGTCAGGTGCTTTTAGTCGCAACTTCTCAAGAATTTCTATCAGAAGTTGAAAAAGAAATTCAAAAGCAAATTAATGTACTCCCTAGAAAAGCTATAGCAGAAAAAGCAATTGCAAATAGCAAACTTATTTATGTGGCAGATGACCAAACGGCTATTGATTTAATTAATGAATATGGTCCTGAGCATTATATCGTTTGTGTTTCTAATGAAGATTTTTACATTGATAATATTTACAATGCAGGTTCTGTTTTTATAGGTAATTATACACCTGAAAGTGCTGGTGACTATGCATCGGGTACAAATCATACTTTGCCAACCAATGGTTACGCTAAACAGTACAGTGGGGTTAATTTAGATAGTTTTATGAAGAGTATGACTTTTCAGAAAATCACAACTGAAGGTATTAAAAATATAGGTAAAGCTATTGAAGTGATGGCAGAAGCCGAAGGCTTACAAGCCCATAAAAATGCTGTAACGCTTCGATTAGAAAGTTTAAAATAATAACAGTCAGGTCGAGCATAGTCCAGACCTAATATTGAATAATGAGTTTTAATTTAGAAAATATAATAAGGGCAAATGTCAAAGGTTTAAAACCGTATTCCTCTGCTCGCCACGAATACGTTTCTGATGGTTCTGAGATGGTTTTTTTAGACGCTAATGAGAATCCGTTTGAAAACAGTGTAAATCGTTACCCTGACCCTCAACAACGTAGTTTAAAGGCAGTTTTAGCGAAACAAAGAGGTATAGACGTAGAGAATATTTTATTAGGTAATGGTAGTGATGAAGTACTCGACCTTTTATTTAGAGCGTTCTGCGAACCAAAGATTGATAATATCATTAGCCTGCCGCCAACATACGGTATGTATAAAGTACTCTCGGGTATCAATGCTATTGAAAATAAAGAAGTTTTACTTACACCTGATTTTCAGTTAGATGTAACAGCTATTTTAGATGCTATTGATGAACACTCTAAAATGCTATTTATATGTTCACCTAACAACCCTACCGGTAATACGATATCACCAAAAGCGATTGAAACACTGTTAAGTGAATTTAACGGGTTGATAGTGATTGATGAAGCGTATATCGATTTTTCTAAGGCAGCTAGTTGGGTAAATGTATTGCATGCACACCCTAATTTGATTGTGACGCAAACACTTTCTAAAGCTTATGGTTTGGCAGGTATACGTTTGGGTATGTGTATGGCTTCTAAAGAGATTATAGCAATCTTGAATAAAATTAAGCCTCCTTATAATGTAAATGAACTAACCCAGCGTAAAGCTTATTCTAGAGTTTTAGATACTAAAAGAATAGATTTTGAAATAAGAACTATTCTTAGTGAACGTAGAAAGCTGGAGGTAGCATTAGAAAAAATAGATTTTGTTGTTAAAATGTATAAATCGGAAGCTAATTTTATTTTAGCTAGGGTAGATGACGCAGATAAACTATATCAACAACTACTAGAAAAGAATATTGTAATTCGTAATCGTAGTGCACAACCACTATGTGAGAATACTTTGCGGTTTACAGTAGGAACAACAGCCGAGAATATTAAATTAATACAAGCCTTAAAAGAAATAAGTAATGAATAAAAAGAAAGTGCTTTTTATTGATAGAGACGGTACCATTATAAAAGAAACCGTTGATGAACAAATAGATGCCTTTGAAAAAATAGTTTTTTACCCAAAATCTTTCACCTTTTTAGGTAAAATAGCTAAAGAACTAGATTATGAATTGGTAATGATTACCAATCAAGACGGTCTAGGTACCGCTGTTTTTCCAGAAGATACTTTTTGGCCAGTACATAATTTTATTTTAAAATCTTTTGAAAACGAAGGAGTCGTTTTTGATAAGGTTTTTTTAGATAGAACTTTCCCTAAAGATAATTCTAATACAAGAAAACCAGGTACTGGACTGTTAACAGAATATTTTTCTGAAGAATATGATTTAGAGAATTCTTTTGTCATTGGCGACCGGCTTACAGATATTGAACTAGCAAAAAACCTTGGTGCAAAATGCATATATATTAACGATGAAACGCATTTAGGGACTGACGAAATAACAATTTTAAAGACAGACCTTTCTGACTATATTTCTTTAGAAACTAATGATTGGGAAAAGATTTACGAGTTTTTGAAATTGAAAAATAGAACATCAGAAATTCATAGAAAAACAAATGAAACGGACATTAAAATTCAATTAAATTTAGACGGAACAGGAAAAAGCAATATCAAAACCGGATTAGCATTTTTTGACCATATGCTAGACCAATTGGCGCGCCACGGACAAATGGATTTAGATATTCAAGTAGATGGAGACCTTGAGGTAGATGAACACCATACTATTGAAGATACTGCAATTGCCCTAGGTGAAGTTTTTCATAAGGCTTTAGGAAATAAATTAGGAATAGAGCGCTATGGTTTTTGCTTACCAATGGATGACTGCTTGGCTCAAGTAGCTATTGATTTTGGCGGAAGAAACTGGCTTGTTTGGGAAGCTGATTTTAAGCGTGAAATGGTAGGCGATATGCCGACAGAAATGTTTTATCACTTTTTTAAATCGTTTACCGATGGCGCCAAAGCTAATTTGAATATTAAGGCAGAAGGTAAAAATGAGCATCATAAAATTGAAGCGATATTTAAGGCTTTCGCTAAATCAATTAAAATGTCAGT
>CAZLUS010000081.1:4308-11017 GCA_964562775.1 uncultured Flavobacteriaceae bacterium
ATCATAAAATTGAAGCGATATTTAAGGCTTTCGCTAAATCAATTAAAATGTCAGTGAAGCGCGATGTCGAAAAAATGGTATTGCCTAGTACAAAAGGAGTGTTATGAAAATTGTAATAATAGACTACGGAGCAGGGAATATTCAGAGTATCAAATTTGCCATAAAGCGTTTGGGCTTTGAAGCGATGTTAAGTGATAATGTAGCAGAAATACAAAACGCAGACAAAGTAATTTTTCCGGGCGTAGGAGAGGCGAGTAGTGCTATGAACAAACTTAGAGCGAGTGGTTTAGATAAAATTGTTCCCTTATTAAAACAGCCCGTTTTAGGTATTTGTTTAGGCATGCAACTAATGTGCAACCATACAGAAGAAGGTAATACCAATGGCTTGGGTATTTTTGATGTGAACGTCATCAAATTTTCTAATACCGTTAAAATTCCGCAGATTGGTTGGAACAGACTAACAGCGCTTCAATCTAGACTTTTTGAAGGTTTAGTAGAAGATTATATTTATATGGTACATAGTTTTTATGCGCCACTATGTAATGAAACCATAGCGACTTGCAATTATGATGTAGCGTATAGTGCAGCTTTACAAAAAAGTAATTTTTATGGCACGCAATTTCACCCTGAAAAATCAGGAAAATACGGAGAACAAATTTTGAAAAACTTTTTAAAAGAATAAATACGAATTGCGAAACTAGAAATGAGAATAATTCCAGCAATAGACATTATAGAAGGTAAGTGCGTAAGACTGTCAAAAGGTGATTACGACACTAAAAAAATATATAATGAACACCCATTAGAAGTTGCAAAAGAGTTTGAAGCCCATGGTATTCAGTATTTACATTTAGTAGATTTAGATGGAGCTAAATCAAAACACATTGTAAACCATAAGGTATTAGAGCAAATAGCCTCTAAAACTAGTTTAAAAATCGACTTTGGTGGCGGCTTAAAAACGAATGAAGATTTAAGAATTGCTTTTGAGAGTGGTGCTAATCAAATTACAGGTGGTAGCATAGCTGTAAAAGATAAAGAGACATTTACAAGCTGGATTAAAACTTACAGTGCGGACAAAATTATTCTTGGAGCTGATGCGATGGATGAAAAAGTAGCAGTGTCTGGTTGGCAAGAAGAATCGAAAGAGGAATTACTTCCTTTTATTCAATCATATCAAGAAAAAGGAATTCAATATGTAATCTGTACAGATATTAGTAAAGATGGTATGTTAGAAGGTCCATCATTCGATTTATATAAAAGAATTATAGATGGATCCTATGTCACTTCGAGCGCAGTCGAGAAGTCAATAAAACTGATTGCTTCTGGAGGCATCTCAACTTTTGATGAGCTACCAAAATTAGCAGAAATTGGCTGTGAAGGCACTATTGTTGGTAAGGCTATTTATGAAAATAGAATCAGTTTAAAACAACTAGAAAATTATATTTTAAATGCTTACTAAAAGAATTATACCCTGTTTAGATATTAAAGACGGTCGTACTGTAAAGGGTGTCAATTTTGTTGATTTACGAGATGCTGGAGACCCTGTAGAATTAGCAGAAATTTATAGTAGAGAAGGTGCAGATGAGTTGGTTTTCTTAGACATATCGGCCACTGAACAAAAACGTAAGACGCTTGCAGATTTGGTATATCGGGTGGCAGAAAAAGTAAATATTCCATTTACTGTGGGGGGTGGAATTTCTTCAATAGAAGATGTAGCTATTTTATTGCAGAATGGTGCAGACAAGGTTTCTATAAATTCTTCAGCAGTTAAAAACCCAGATTTAATAAATGAGTTATCTAAAAAGTTTGGTTCACAATGCATTGTAGTAGCGATTGATGCAAAACAGATTGAAGGAAAATGGATTGTTCATTTAGTAGGGGGCAAAGTTCCTACAGAATTAGATTTGTTCAAATGGGCTAAAGAAGTAGAGATGCGTGGAGCAGGGGAAATTTTATTCACTTCTATGGATAATGATGGCACCAAAGATGGTTTTGCCAACGAAGCCTTAGCTCGATTATCAACCGAATTAAATATTCCTATAATAGCCTCTGGTGGCGCAGGGAATATGCAACATTTTACGGATACGTTTAAAGCGGGAAAAGCAGATGCAGCCTTGGCAGCTAGTGTTTTTCACTTTAAAGAAATAAAAATTCAAGATTTAAAAGAAGAATTACAGAATAATAACATTCCTATACGATTATAAAAGTGAACCTGACTATGAAGATAGATTTTAATAAAAACTCAGACGGTTTAGTACCTACAATAATACAAGACACTCAAACCAAAAATGTATTGATGTTAGGCTATATGAATCAAGAGGCTTTTGATAAAACTCAAGAAACGAAAAAAGTAACATTCTTTAGCCGTTCAAAACAACGTTTATGGACAAAAGGTGAGGAGAGTGGCAATTTTTTGAATTTGGTGGATATCAAAAATGATTGTGATAACGACACATTATTAATTTCAGTAAACCCTGTTGGACCAACCTGCCATACCGGTAGCGATACGTGTTGGAATGAAGAGAATACTACTAATTTTGGTTTTTTATCAGAATTAGAAACGGTTATTGAACAAAGAAGAACATCAGCTGATAGTAACAAATCGTATGTTGCTTCACTTTTTGATAAAGGAATTAATAAAATAGCACAAAAAGTAGGTGAGGAGGCCGTTGAAACAGTTATTGAAGCTATGGATACTAATGATGAACTCTTTCTATATGAAAGTGCAGATTTACTGTTTCACTACCTTATGTTATTACAAGCAAAGGGGTTTGGTTTAAAAGATGTTGAAGCTGAATTGAAGAAACGGCATCAATGAAATTGGTTTTAGATTTTATTGATTACAGCTATTGAAACAACTCGAATATCACCACCAAACCACAAAAAATTTTTCAATGGTATTGTTTGATTTTTTGACCCATACCATAGGAGCATTTTCTTTAAGCATATAAAGATTGATTTCTATTAATGCATTAAAATGCGACATCCAAGCTACATTTTTATGTGCTTTGATAACCCATTCAGATTTAGAAGGAATATAGAATTGATGGTTTTTAAATTCAGAGGTGTTAAAATCATTATAGTACAGCCAAAAGCCAACAATACAATCATTATTTAATGGTCGAATATGGTTTTTGTTGTGCTTATAGGGTTTAAAAAGTTGTGCTTTAAAGCAAGTTTGATGTGCTATTTGCTTACTGTCAATGTTTCTTTGCGCTATGGCTTCAATACCTTCAGGGCTGTGTAAAAGCTTAAATTGCTGATTTTTTATTTTCTCCATTTTACTGAAGAACATATCTTTTTTGTTTGGTCCCATTAATCGATGAATAAGTCCTGATATTTCGGGATTGATAATATAGAATTTATAGGTAAGTTCAATATGTATAAGCTTTTTGTTTTTAAGATTCTTTAGAATAAAATCAATTTCACCAAGGGTGTGTTTGTTAGCACGTATAGGTAGGTTATGTATGATGATTTCGTATGTATTATCATGTTTTATGAGTTGTTTAAAGACATGCTCCATTTGATGCCCTAAGCGTAATTTAGAAGCAATAGGTTCTGGTTTAAATAGTGAGACATCAACATTAGGAAAATCAAACTGTTCTATGCCAAATTGTTCTCCTTTCCAAAGGGGAGGTGTGTTTATGAAACCAATACATTTTTGCATATCCATAGAAAACTAAATTAAACTAAAGCGTTAACTTTTTTATAAATGCCCCAACCCTTTTATTAAAAGACTTATTTTTATAGTATGGCTATGGATATAAGAAAAGGATTTCGTTTTACGCCTTATGAAGCTCCAAATTTATCAATCTTTGATAAGCTTTTTGAGATTTTTCAGGAACTCATTACACATACCTCTGGGGATTTTGATGAAGCTATTGATTGGTTGCGAGAATTAGACAAAGAATACCAACTTACTACCGAAGATTACACTATAGAAGATTTTATAGAAGAATTAAAAGCAAAAGGATATATCCGCGAAGAGTTTAAAGACGGCGGAGGTAAAATGAATGAAGGCGATGAAGGAAATGGTGGTAAAGGTGGCATATCTATAACGGCCAAAATGGAGCGCATGATTAGACAGCGTGCTCTAGATCAAATTTTTGGTAAGATTAAGCGTAGCGGTTCTGGAAATCATAAAACAGGTAAGTCAGGCAATGGTGATGAGCATACAGGAGAGTTTAGAGCATACCGCTATGGAGATGGTTTAGATCGTATTTCTATGACTGAAAGCCTTAAAAATGCACAAATAAATCATGGTATTGGTGACTTTATGTTGGATGAAGGAGATTTGGTAGTGGAAGACACCAATTACAAAGCGCAGATGAGTACTGTGCTTATGATTGATATAAGTCATAGTATGATTTTATATGGTGAAGATCGTATAACTCCTGCAAAAAAAGTAGCAATGGCTCTTGCAGAATTGATTACTACACGTTATCCAAAAGATACTTTAGATATTTTAGTATTTGGTAATGATGCTTGGCCAATACCTATTAAGGACATCCCTTATTTAAAAGTAGGACCATACCATACCAATACTGTTGCTGGTCTGCAATTAGCTATGGATATGTTGCGCAGAAAACGTAATACAAACAAACAAATTTTTATGATTACAGATGGTAAGCCTAGTTGTTTGCGTATGCCAGATGGTACGTACTATAAAAATAGTGTAGGTTTAGATGATTTCATTGTAGAGAAATGCTATGCGATGGCATCTCAAGCAAGAAAAATGCATATCCCTATAACTACCTTCATGATTGCCCAAGACCCTTATTTAATGCAATTTATTAGAGAGTTTACGCAGGCAAATAAAGGAAAAGCATTTTATACCGGTCTAAAAGATTTAGGAGAAATGATTTTTGAGGACTATGAAAGTAATAGAAGGAAAAGAATAAAATAATATTGAATTATTCCTATGTATAAGAGAAGTATAGTTTTCTCGCTTAGATATACCGTAGAAATGACAAATAGTAAAAAAGTATGAAAATGAAGAAGATTACAAGTTTAGGAGAATTAAAAAAATCAGGTTATAAAGTTAAAAGCATTAAAGACGAATTACGTGCTAATCTTATTGATAAGATAAAGGCCAAGGAAAAGGTATTTAGCGGCGTATGGGGTTATGAAAATTCGGTAATACCAGAACTAGAACGTGCTATATTATCTAGACATAATATTAATTTATTAGGACTTAGAGGTCAGGCTAAAACAAGACTAGCCAGATTAATGACAACTTTATTAGATGAGTACATCCCTTTTGTAGCGGGTTCAGAAATTCATGATAATCCTTTTAATCCAATTTCTAGATATGCCATTGAACTTATTAAAGAAAAAGGTGATAAAACACCAATCTCTTGGTTGCATCGCGATGAACGTTTTTATGAAAAGCTTGCAACACCAGATGTTACTGTGGCAGATTTAATAGGTGATGTAGATCCTATAAAAGCAGCTAATTTAAAATTAAGTTACGCAGATGATAGAGTGATACATTATGGAATGATACCTCGTGCAAATCGTTGTATTTTTGTTATTAATGAACTCCCTGACCTTCAAGCAAGAATTCAAGTAGCATTATTTAACATACTGCAAGAAGGGGATATACAAATTAGAGGGTTTAAACTGCGCTTGCCCTTAGACTTACAATTTGTATTTACAGCAAACCCAGAAGATTATACCAATAGAGGCAGTATTGTTACACCATTAAAAGATAGAATAGGCTCTCAAATATTAACGCATTATCCAGAAGATATAGCTATTGCTAAAAAAATCACAAAGCAAGAGGCTAAATTAGATACACGACAGGCAGACATGGTTCGTGTGCCAGAAATGGCAATGGACTTATTAGAACAAATTAGTTTCGAAGCCCGCGATAGCGAATATGTTGACGCCAAAAGTGGTGTAAGTGCAAGATTGAGCATTACTGCTTTTGAAAACCTTTTAAGCACAGCAGAAAGAAGGGTTTTATTGTCTGGAACGTCTGATACAACTATTCGGTTAAGTGATTTTATGGGCTTAGTGCCAGCAATTACTGGTAAAATTGAACTGGTTTATGAAGGCGAACAAGAGGGAGCGGGTTTTGTAGCCGAAATTTTAATAGAAGAAGCAATAAAAACACTTTTTCCTACTTTATTCCCTAAGATTAATAAACTAGAACGTAAAGATGCTGAAACGCCATATGATGCTGTTATTTCCTGGTTTTTTGACCAAGAAGGTTTTGAGCTTTTTGATGAAGATTCGGATAAAGTTTATAGAGAAAAGTTAGATGTTATAACACCTTTAACATCACTAATAAATGAACATCTTCCAGATTTAGATAAGGATGAAAGCTACTTTGTAAAAGAATTAGCTTTATGGGGCTTAGTTGCGCATAAAAAATTAAGTAAGTACCGTTTTTCTAACGGTGTGCGCTTTAAAGATATGTACGGCAGTTACATTAGTGATTTATAAATTTAAGCTTAAACTTGAGGAGCTAATATGTCAAAAGAAATAGTACAAAAAGAAGCTTTGTCTTTTTTAAAAGAGTTAGAGCAGAATAATAATAGAGAGTGGTTTGCAGCACATAAGAAAAACTTTGTTAATCATCAGACTAATGTAAAAGCTTTTTGCGCAGCAATACTATCTAATTTAAATACGCACGACCAAATAGAGAAATTAAAAATGTTTCGTATTTATAGAGATGTGCGTTTTTCAAAAGATAAGACGCCATACA
>CAZLUS010000082.1:0-1088 GCA_964562775.1 uncultured Flavobacteriaceae bacterium
CTATTATAATTATCAATAGCCTTTTAACTTTTCTTGCACTTACAGCATCTAGATATATTTTTAAAGTTAGTTATGAGAATTTAATTAAAAACGATAGCCAACCTGCTAAAAAAATATTGATTTATGGAGCTGGAGAGTCAGGTATTATTACCTATAACACATTAACAAATCATTCTAAAATGAAAGTTAAAGTTGTTGGTTTTATAGACAATAATCTTCAAAAAATAGGAAAACAAATTAATGGTGTAAAGGTCTATAACAAATCTACGCTTACTAAAGAATTTATAGCCTACCATAATGTTAGCGAAATTATATTCTCTATTCAAAACATAAGTCCAAAACAACTTCGTGACTTGGTGAATAGTGTTGTAGAATTAAATGTAAAAGTTAAAATAGTACCACCGGTAGAAGACTGGATTAATGGCGAATTAAAGTTGTCACAAATTAAGCGTGTACAAATTGAGGATTTACTTGATCGCCCGCCTATAAAAATAAAGAACAGTAAAGTTGCTTCAGATTTTAATGATAATGTAATAATGGTTACAGGAGGTGCAGGTTCTATTGGAAGTGAGCTTGTACGTCAAATATGTAAATACAATTATCAATCTCTTATAATTATAGATCAGGCAGAATCTGCTTTATATGATTTACAGCAAGAATTAAAACAATCTGGTTTTCATAATTTCATTCCTATTGTCGGTGATATAAGAGATATGAGTAAAATGCGAATACTTTTTGAAGAGTATAAGCCGAATAGAATATTTCATGCAGCTGCATATAAGCATGTGCCTTTAATGGAACAAAACCCCTATGAAGCCATAAAAATTAATATCGCAGGAACCAAAAATATTGTAGACCTTTCTGTAGAATTTAATGTTGAAAAATTTGTTTTTGTATCTACCGATAAGGCTGTAAACCCAACAAATATAATGGGTGCTTCTAAGCGTATAGCAGAAATGTATATTAGTTGTAGACAACAAGAAGGAAAAACTAAATTTATTACAACTCGATTTGGTAATGTTTTGGGATCAAATGGATCTGTAATACCATTGTTTAGAAAGCAAATAGAAAAAGGAGGACCGCTTACA
>CAZLUS010000082.1:1188-10903 GCA_964562775.1 uncultured Flavobacteriaceae bacterium
TGGATCTGTAATACCATTGTTTAGAAAGCAAATAGAAAAAGGAGGACCGCTTACAGTAACGCATAAAGATATTACAAGATATTTTATGACTATCCCTGAAGCATCTCAACTAGTGCTAGAAGCAGGGGCAATGGGTAAAGGAGGAGAGATTTTTATTTTTGATATGGGAGAGTCTGTAAAAATATTTGATTTAGCTAAAAATATGATTAGGCTATCAGGTTTAAATTACCCAGAAGATATTGCCATTGAAATTACTGGATTACGACCAGGGGAAAAGTTATATGAAGAGCTTTTGGCGAATGGTGAAAACACCTTGCCAACCTATCATGAAAAAATTATGATAAGTAAAATAAGAGAAATTGATTATGCTAATGTTCGTAATAAAATTGATGAATTGTGTGTATCAAATTTATTTTTTAAAGATAATATAGTACAACTAATGAAAACTATTGTTCCTGAGTTTATTTCTAACAATTCGGATTTTAGTAAATTTGACACGCAAAAGCTAAAAGCTAAGCGTAAAACAAAATCTAATAAAATTTCTATTTAATCAATTTATCAAAAAACATATGTATAAGAAAATATTGTTATTTATATTACTTAGTGTAATCGTTTCCTGTTCAGTTAATAAAGAAGTAGTTTATTTTCAAGATGCTGCTAATTTCGAGACCTTAATAAATGATAGTACTTTCGATACAAAGTTTAAAGTAGATGATTTAGTAAGTATTAATATATCTACTTTAGATTCTGAGGCAAGTGCCCCTTTTAACCTTATTAAAGGAGCAGAAGAAGGTGGTCTTAGGCCAGAGCAAATAGACTATTTAATTGACAAAAATGGAGAAATCGATTTTCCTGTTATTGGGAAAGTAAAATTGGTAGGTTTATCACCAAGTGAAACAAGGCAATTGCTAAGAGAAAAATTAAAGGACTATTTAATAAATCCTATTATAAATATACGGATTAAAAACTTTACTGTTACTATACTTGGGGCAGTAAACAGACCTGGTACATATGATGTGACTGGAGAACAGATTACCATATTAGAAGCCATAGGCTTAGCTGGAGATATTACTATTAAGGGTAGAAGAGATAATATAATGGTAATACGTGAGTTTAATGGAACAAAGGTATATAACCGTATTAATTTAAACGAAAAGGAATCATTAAAATCAGACGTTTTTTACCTGAGCCAAAACGATGTGGTTATTGTTGAACCTAACAAATCTGGAAAAACAGAATCTAGTTTAGATCAAAGAGCAACAATTGCAGTTTCTATTTTATCGGTACTTATTACATCTGCTGTAGTAATTTTATCTAGAAACTAATTATTTGAGCCTTCTTTTTTAGTCGATTAACTTAATTATTTTAATTTAATGAGCGATAGTAAGAGCATAAATTTAGGGGAGTTGATTAACACTTATGCAAAACATTGGAAATGGTTTGTTTTAAGTGTAATTATAACCACAACATTAGCATACGTTTATTTACGATATGCTATTCCTGAATACGATGCTAAAGCTAAAATTCAGATTCTAGAAGATAAAAATTCCTCATCGGAACTAAGTGTTTTACAAGATTTAGATATTTTTTCTGGAGGTAATGCGCAAATTAAAGATGAGATAGATATTTTAAATGCCAGAACTAATCATATTGAAGTAGTAAAAAGACTAAAACTTAATATTCAATATTTTGTCTTAGGTAATATTAAGAATACAGAGCTATACGGTGAAAACAGTTTTCCTTTCCTTATAAAATTTATAGAATCCGATTCTTTAGTTTCCAATTCTAGACATTCATTCTTTATAAATATAAATTCAAAAACAGATTTTGGATATGCTGTTAATGAAGAGGAAGAGTTTAAAAAATATGCTTTTGGATCTAATATTAAAACAAAGATTGGGGATATTATATTAATACCCCAGGATAAAATTTTGAAAAAGTATTATAACCAAACGATACAGGTAAACATAGCCCCAGTTGTAGATGTTGCTGGAGGTTTTAGATTTAAAATTTTTGTAGACCCCTCTGACGACGAATCCAATATTGTTAATCTATCATTAGTAGACCCTATAAGACAAAGAGCTATTGATTATCTTGATGAATTGATTAAAATAAACAACGCCAATGCAGTAGAAGATAAAAAAGAAGTAGCTGATCGAACAGAAAAATTTATAAATGATCGTATTAAAGAAATCTATGGGAATTTATCTAATGCTGATCAAACTGCCGAAAATTTTAAAGCAAGTAGAGGAATTGCAGATCTTGGCTCACAATCTAATGTTAACTTTAGCCAAAGTGCTGCAAGTGAGCAGCAATTGCAACAAGCTAATATCAATTTAAGTATTGCTGGGTCAATGCAAAGTATGTTAGAAAGTCAAGAGGGTTTTGAGACTATACCCGCAGTTGGTTTGTCTGATCAAAATATAGATGATTCTGCCGCACGATATAATGAATTGGTAGCACAAAGAAATCGATTGTTAAAAAGCTCTAACGAGAAAAACCCTGTTATCGTTAAACTAGATCAGCAACTAAGAGGATTAAAGCAAGGTATACAATCTAGTCTAAATAATGTAACCAATAACCTTAATTTACAAGTAAACAGTCTTAGTAAACAACTTTCTCGTATAAATTCTAGGATATATGCCGCTCCATCTAATGAAAGAGTTTTACGTGATATTTCTAGAAAGCAACAAACCACAGAATCACTATATCTTTATCTTTTACAAAAAAGAGAAGAAGCACAGATTAGTTATGCTTCGGCACAACCCAAGTCTAAAATAATCGATTCTGCTTATGGCTCTAGAAACCCTGTAACACCTAAAGTAAATTTAACGTATTTAGCTTATTTTCTTGTAGGACTTTTAATTCCGTTTGCTATTATTTATGTCTTAGATTTATTAGATAATAAAGTTCATAATAAGATAGGTTTAGAGAAGCTAATTAAAAGTAAACATCCTGTGCTTGCAGAATTGCCTAAACTTGCCAAAAAGGAGAAAAAATTAGTTAGTAGAGTTGATAGATCTGTTTTTGGAGAGTCTCTAAGAATATTAAGGACCAATTTAGATTATATTTTAAAAAGTTCGGACTCTAAAAAAGGAAAAGTAATTCTTGTTACTTCTAGTGTCCCTGGTGAAGGAAAGACCTTATTATCTTCTAACTTATCTATGATATTTGCTAGTACTAGAAAGAAGGTTTTATTACTAGGAGCAGATATTCGTAATCCTAAGCTTTATGATTTTTATGATGACTTAAAAGAGGGAGTTAGTTCTGATAGTAAGCGAAAGGTATTTAATGGATTGACAGAATATTTGTATGATGAAAATATTAGTTTTAAAGACATTGTAAAGCCTATTAGTGTTAATGATAATAATATAGATGTTATATATTCCGGTAAGATACCTCCTAATCCATCAGAATTGCTAATGAGTAAACGCTTTAAAGTTTTACTCGAAAATGCTAAAGAACAATACGATTATATAATTATTGATTCTGCTCCGCTTCTTGTGGTAACAGATACCCTTTTAATTAGCGACCATGCGAATCAAATAATATACGTTACAAGGGCAGGTGTTACTGAAGAAAAGGTTATTAATTATCCTTTAAAGCTTGTTAAAGAAGGAAAACTTAAAAACCTATCTTTTGTAGTTAATGGTGTTAAAAACGCCAATCTTGGCTATGGAAAAAAATATGGCTACGGCTATGGGGTAGAAAAGAAAAAATGGTGGAAATTTTTCAGTAAGAACTAATAAAAAGTAGCAATCGTATTATTTATAATCTTATTGATTTTATCAACTCTTTTTTTATCAATTTTAACTTCGTTTTTTATAAAATTTAAGTGTTTTAAATTATGAACATCACTGCCTATAAAGTCGTATTTACCTTCATCTAAAAGCTTAAATGTTATAGCTTGTATATCCTTTCCGTAGTACTCGCTTAACGAAAGCATGTTTAATTGAAAAAGTATTCCTTGACTTTTAAATTTAGTGTACAAGTTATAATCCTTATGTAAATACAAGTACCTTTCTGGGTGGGCAAATACAGGAAATAATTGCTTTTGAGTGATTCTTTCTACTGCAGTATCGAAATTAATACTTGGCTGTAAATAAGACATTTCTATTAGAAGGTGGTTGGTTCCTAAAGCTAAAGTCTTTTCAGTGTTTAAAATATTTTCAAAATTATCATCAATCATATGCTCTGCAGCATAATTAATCGTAATGTCTTTTAACTCCTTATGATTAACTCCTTTTTTAAGTTCTTTAAAAGATTCTTTTATAGTCTTTGGAGTATTATCGTAGTAGTTATGCATGATATGAGGAGTGCAAATGAACTTAGTAACACCAAACTCTTTAAAGCCTTTTATAAGTTCAATTGACTCTTCAACATTTTTAGCACCATCATCAATCCCTGGTAGGATATGATTGTGTATATCAATGAAACCAGCTAAGTGGTCAACTAAAAATTCTTTTTTGGTAAAAAAATTAAACATGGGGAATGTTTTTTGCAAATATACACTTACAAAAGATGTAAAGCTAGTTTACTTACCAATACAAAAATTAGCAAATATATTACCCAAAAGCTCATCATTAGTCACTTGCCCTGTAATCTCACCTAAATGGTAAAGCCCTTCGCGAATATCAATAGCCATTAAGTCACTGGCGATTTCTTCTCTAATACCCAATTGCACCTTTTCAATAGCTTCTAAGGCTTTTAAAAGCGAGTTATAATGTCTTGTATTTGTAACTATAGTTTCATTATTACGTAGCGCCCCTGTATTTACAAATTCTAAAAGTTGTTTTTTTAAATCTTCAATTCCTTTACCTGTTTTAGCAGAGACAAGTAGGGCTGTTGCTAGTTGTTGCTTAATCTTTTTTAACGCCTCAGGTTTGAGGGTGTCAATTTTATTGAGGATTACGATAACGGGTTTTTGAGGATGTTTGTTTTTAAATTTTTGGATTTCAGTTTTTAATTTGGCAATACCACTTGGCATTAACCGTGAGCTATCAACCAAATAAATAACCACTTGCGCTTGATTTATCTTTTCGAAGGTTTTTTGAATGCCAATGCCTTCTACTACATCTTCGGTTTCTCGAATACCCGCCGTATCAATAAAACGAAAACCAATACCGCCAATAGCAATTTCATCTTCTATAGCATCTCTTGTAGTACCAGCAATATCAGAAACAATAGCGCGCTCTTCATTTAACAATGCGTTTAATAAGGTTGATTTGCCTACATTAGGTTCCCCCACAATAGCAATAGGAATTCCGTTTTTAATTACGTTACCTACAGCAAAAGAGTCAATGAGTTTTTTAAGTACTTGTTGAATTTTATAGACTAGATTAGTGAATTGTTCTCTATTAGCGAACTCCACATCTTCTTCTGAAAAATCGAGTTCTAATTCTATTAATGAAGCAAAATCAAGCAATTCTTGCCGTAATTTTTTAATTTCATTACTGAACCCACCACGCATTTGCTGTATAGCAATTTGGTGGCTAGCTTCATTGTCTGAGGCAATTAAATCGGCTACAGCTTCTGCCTGACTTAAATCCATCTTGCCATTTAAAAAAGCCCGCAGTGTAAACTCACCTGCATCTGCTGTACGGCATCCGTTTCTTAGAAACAGTTGAATAATTTGTTGTTGAATATATGGAGAGCCATGGCATGAAATTTCAACCACATTTTCACCAGTGTATGAATTAGGCCCCTTGAAAACAGCTATTAGAACTTCATCTAAGGTTTTTTCTCCATCAATAATATGCCCTAATACTATGGTATGGCTTTTTTGGCGGTTTAATTTTTTTCCTCGAATGGATTTAAAAAAAGGAGTAACCAAATCGATTGCTCCTGTACCTGAAATACGGATTACTGCTATAGCGCCAGCTCCAGAAGGAGTAGCTAAAGCGATGATATTATCTTCATATTGCATAGTAACAAAAATACAAAGAACCGCTTGCATGTAACATTTTTTATAAAACTGCTACAAATAAGTATATCAGTATTAAAATTAGTTAAAAATGGAATTAATCAATAATCAAATTTTAAGAAAAGACAATTCAGTACTAGTAATAACACACCTTTCGCAGTTATTGCATTATATAACAGGATTTGGTGGCTTTATAGTACCACTAATTATATGGCTTACTTCTAAAAACACAATCGCTGGAATGGATGAGCATGGTAGATCTATTTTAAATTTTCAGTTAAGTATGTTGCTCTATATTATTATTAGTATACCTGCAATTCTTCTCTTAGGTTTAGGAATATTATCGCTAATTGGAGTTGGGATTTTAGGTTTTGTATTGCCAATAGTAAATGCGGTTAAAGCTTCGAACGGGGAGCCGCCGTCGTATTTTATGACAATTAAGTTTATATAATAAAAAAAGCTAGTGCATAAAACACTAGCTTTTTTATTGAAAGGTCGGTTAATTTAATTGTTGAGCATTACTGGCATAACCAGCATAATAACTTTTTCGCCTTCATCAAGACCATCTGCAGGAGTTAATATCCCAGCACGATTTGGCAGACTCATTTCTAAAGAAATTTCATCAGAAGTTAAATTATTAAGCATTTCTACTAAAAAGCGTGAGTTAAAGCCAATTTGCATATCGTCACCTTGATAAGCACAAGAGAGTCTTTCTTCGGCTTTATTGCTATAATCAACATCTTCTGCAGAGATATTTAATTCTGCTCCAGCAATTTTTAAACGAATCTGGTGCGTGGTTTTATTAGAGAAAATAGAAACCCTACGTACAGAGCTTAAAAGTTGATTTCTAGCTATAGAAAGTTGGTTTGGATTTTCTTTAGGGATTACAGCTTCATAATTAGGGTATTTACCATCTATTAAGCGACAAATTAGTTCTGTATCGTCAAAAGTGAATTTAGCATTACTCTCATTATATTCAATTTTCACTTCCGATTCAGAGCCTGCTAAAATACCTTTTAATAAAGTTAATGGCTTTTTAGGCATAATAAACTCAGCAACTTCAGATGCATGTATGTCTGTTCTTTGGTATTTAACTAGTTTGTGCGCATCTGTAGCAACAAAAGTCAAATTTTCTGGTGAGAATTGAAAAAATACACCACTCATTACAGGTCTTAAATCATCATTCCCTGCCGCAAATATGGTTTTGTTGATAGCCGTTGCCAAAATATCACCTAATAAACTAGTTGAGCTAGGATTTGATAATTCAACAGCTTTGGGGAATTCTGCACCATCGGCATATGCCAAAGCATATTTACCATGATTAGAGCTTACCTCTACTGTATTGTTTTCTTCAACCACAAAAGTTAACGGTTGCTCAGGAAATGTTTTAAGTGTATCTAAGAGTAACCTTGCGGGTAATGCAATAGTACCTTCGGCATCAGAATCTACAGTTAAAACAGAACTCATTGTTGTTTCTAAATCTGAAGCAGATACTGTAAGTTTTGTCTGTTTTAAATCGAATAGAAAATTATCTAATATTGGTAATGTATTACTACTGTTAATTACTCCTCCTAAAATTTGAAGTTGTTTAAGTAAATAAGTGCTGGATACTATAAATTTCATTAAAAAAGGTTTAGTAACGTTTTTATAATTGAAGAAAATCTACACATATGCATAGAAAATCAACTAAACAAAGATATTTTAAATGTGCTTGCTTAAAAAACTATTTTATTAACACTTAAGAGGTGAATTTCTTTTTTCTATAGTAGGTAAAAGAAATACCAATTAACAGAACGATAAGGACTGGAAGTCCAATGTTTATAGCTTGCCATTTAGATTTTTCGTTCGCAATTTTTTGAACATCAAGAAGCGGAATAGCAACTTTTTTATTTCGAATGTTTATAAGTCCGCCATCGTCTAAGAGGTAATTAATGCTATTTACCAAAAACTCTTTATTCCCATAGGTGTTGCTAGTCCACTTGTCATAACCTAGCGGTAAAGGGTTTCCTTGGCGTAATTGATTTTTAATTAAATCTCCGTCTGCAATTACTAAAAGGCTATTTTGGTTTCCAGTTTCTAAGCTGTTTTCTAGCTTTAAAGGTTTAATTCTATTGGTATAGGCAGAGTTAAACTCACCTTCTACCAAAACTGCTAGCGGTAAATTTCCTTTATTAATATAGCTTTCTTTTTCGGGTTGTTTGTTTAAAATATCTAGGCGGATAGGTCTAGGTGTTCCTTCTGTTTTTGATAATGGTGAAGATTGTAAGAGTACGGTCTTTTTATATGCGTTAGAAAGGGTGTCAATTGTACTAACAAACTGCATGCGCGTAGCTTCAATATTTGTGTTTATAGGATGATTATTTTTAGAAAATACCATAGGGTGATATACCCAGGGTAGTGGATTATATTGCGACTCGTTAGCTTCTCCACTTGCTAGTACAATGGGGGTGTTGTATAAATCGTTCACCAAATCAGGGTTAATACGCACACCGTATTTAAAGAAAAAATCATCTAAATTTAGTTGCCTTGGTAAAGCGATATTGCTGCCAGTTTCATTGTAAAGACTATCTAATTGCATTTGAACTGGGTCTAGTAGCCAGATAGATTTACCTCCACCAACAATATATTGGTCGAGCACATATTTTTCTGCTTCTGTAAAAGCTTCTGTGGGTTTAGCAATAAGCGCTAAATCGAAACTTTTAAGTTGGTTTAGTACCTCTTGCGGATTAGTAGCTACAGAATCTAATGTGATTGCTCCAATATTGTAATAATCACGAATAGTGCTTAAATAGTCTGTTAAATAGATATCATCTAGTTCGCCATTTCCTTTTAGTACAGCAACTCTCTTTTTTTCTTTTATGGCTAGTTTAGTAAAAGCATCTGCAAATGCATATTCTAGTTGTTGTACCGAATTGTTTATGCGGTCTTCTGAAGAGGAGCCTAACTTGTTTTTAAGGAGTGGTACGCGTACGGTTTTGTTTTTATAATTAACCATAGCCCAAGGAAAAACTAGCTCTTGAGAAACTTTTCCTTCTTCTTCAATAGTTACATTGGCGGGGGTTAACCCTACTTTTTGCAAATCGGCTATAGCCTGTTCTCTGGAAGCGCTTCCTTCTAAAGGGTTGACCAAATTGAACTTAATATTGTTGTTTTTTAAAGCGAATTGCTCTAGTAATAGTACAGTTTCGGTTTGGAGCCTCGAGAATTCTGCAGGTAATTTACCATCTAAAAGAACATCTACAATTACAGGAGAATTAAATGTGGAGAGTATTTCATGTGCTTCTGGCGATATAGTGAAGCGTTTGTCTTCGGTTAAATCAAATCGTTTGTAGGCATAATTTGCCACTACATTTAGAAGAATCAAAACTGCAAGCCCTTTGAGTATGTCTATTACAACTTTCTTTTTCATTTGGGCAAGTTTTTTAAACGGATAGTAGTCAAATACAAAAAGAAAAAGCTAAGTGTTAAAAAATAGAAAATATCACGGGTATCTATAATTCCTCTTGCGATAGTATTAAAGTGATTTTTTGCACCAAAAGACTGTATAAATTGTGCCGTTGTTCCATCTTTAATGATTGAGCTTAAGGCTTCAAACCCATAAAAAATACTAAATGAAATTACAATAGCTATAATAAAAGATAGAATCTGATTATCTGAAAGGGAAGAGGCAAAAACGCCTATACTGGCATACATACTGATTAAAAATAAGAGTCCAAAATAAGAGCCTAATACTACTCCAAAATCGTAATTTCCTTCTACCAAGCCTAATTTTCCAATAGCATATACATATAT
>CAZLUS010000083.1:0-7941 GCA_964562775.1 uncultured Flavobacteriaceae bacterium
AAAATCAGGATTCGTTCTTCTATCGAAACCTTCCGCAATATTGTTAGAAATAGAAACTGAGGCTCTCGTTATCTGATCCTTAAATGAATAATCTTTTAAATTGGAATAGTTGTTATAAATCGCCACTGAAAAATCTTGAGCTTTTTTCCAAACTATTAAGTCTTCAAATTTTTTAACAGCCATTTTTACTTTTTCCTAATTCCTTGGCACTAACTCCTATTTATTTAATAGTCTTAACAACCGCTTTAGGTGCTTCTTTTCTACTGCCATCAAACCCCGTTACTCCACCAACAGTAGTATATTTCATTACATATTTTTTATCTGGAAAAATACGCTGATATGCGCTTTGGCACATTAGGGTAGCTTCATGGAAACCACAAAGAATTAGTTTTAATTTTCCGGGATACGTATTCACATCTCCAATCGCATAAATACCCGGAATATTGGTTTGATAATCTAATGTATTATCTACTTTAATAGCATTTTTTTCTATTTCTAAACCCCAATCTGCAATAGGGCCTAGCTTTGGCGAAAGTCCAAATAAGGGAATAAAACTATCCACCTTAACTTCAATATTCTCTTTAGTTGATGTATTTTCAACTACCACCGATTGTAAATTTGTATCTCCCTTAAGTGCTAATACCTCAGCCGGAGTAATTAAATTTATTTTACCTGAATTTTTAAGTTCTTGAACCTTTTCTACAGAATCTAAAGCACCTCTAAATTCGTTTCTTCGATGTATTAAAGTAACTTCTGCTGCTATATCGGCAAGAAAAATAGACCAGTCTAAAGCAGAGTCTCCCCCGCCTGCAATTAGTACTTTTTTATTTCTATATACTTCTGGGTCTTTAATAATATAAGCCACTCCAGTATCTTCGAACTTAGATAGATTTTCTAGTTTTGGTTTTCTAGGCTCAAAACTACCTAATCCGCCTGCAATAGCAACAATAGGAGCATAATGTTTTGTGCCTTTATTAGTAACTACAACAAAAGTATCGTCCTCTAATTTTTCAATAGTCTCCGCACGTTCACCTAAGGTAAAACCAGGTTTAAATGGTTTTATTTGCTCCATTAGGTTGTCTACAAGTTCCCCAGCCATAACCTCAGGAAAACCTGGAATATCATAGATTGGTTTTTTGGGATAAATTTCTGAACATTGCCCACCAGCTTGTGGCAAAGCGTCTATTAAATGACATTTTAATTTTAGAAGTCCAGCCTCAAAAACAGTAAAAAGCCCAGTAGGGCCTGCACCAATAATAAGTATATCGGTTTTTATCATAGCGTGGGGCGCAATTTAACTTAAGTTAATAACCTCTTCTATTTGCGGTGCGTATTTTTTAATAGTCATTTCTACACCACTCTTTAGTGTCATTTGATTGACACTACAACCAATACAATTACCCTCTAACTTAACTTTTACAGATCTGTCATTATCTATAGAAATTAAAGAGATATCTCCTCCATCACTTTGTAAAAAAGGGCGAATCTCTTCTAGAGCTTTCTCAACATTTAATCTAACTTCTTCTGATGTCATGAGAATTATTTTTTAACTGCAGAACAACCTGCCATTGTTGTTATTTTTATAGCTTCTGTTGGTGGCAAAGCAGTATTTCTTTTTACCAATTCTTGAACTACATTTTTAGTAAGCGACTCAAAAGCTTCTTCTGTAGGGGTAGCTGTTTGTAAAGCAGCAGGTCTTCCAATATCTCCGGCTTCTCTTATACTTTGCACTAAAGGAATCTCTCCTAAAAACGGAACTTTTAAATCTTCTGCCAAATGTTTAGCACCATCCTTACCAAAGATATGGTATTTGTTTTCTGGCAATTCTTCTGGCGTAAAATATGCCATGTTTTCTACAATCCCTAGCACAGGAACGTTTATTGCTTCTTGTTGAAACATTGCAACCCCTTTACGAGCATCTGCTAAAGCAATTTCTTGAGGTGTACTAACTACCACCGCGCCAGTTACAGGCAACGATTGCATTATACTTAAATGAATATCACCTGTTCCCGGAGGTAAATCTAAAAGCAGAAAATCTAATTCTCCCCAATGTGCATCAAAAATCATTTGATTTAAAGCTTTAGAAGCCATAGGACCTCGCCAAATTACAGCCTGATTAGGTTGCGTGAAAAAACCAATAGATAATAGCTTTACACCATAATTTTCTACTGGTTTCATTTTATTCTTTCCATCTACATTTATAGATAGTGGTTTTTCCAGAGCAACATCAAACATTATAGGCATTGATGGCCCATAAATATCTGTATCTAATAAACCAACATTAAAACCCATCTTTGCTAATGTTACCGCTAAATTTGCTGTAACAGTAGATTTACCAACACCTCCTTTACCAGAGGCCACGGCGATTATACTTTGTATTCCAGGAATAGCTTTCCCCTTTATCTCATTTACTTTGGGTTTTGTTGCTGCTTCTACTTTAAGGTTTATTTTTATTTTAGCTTTTTCGTATACCTTTTCGTGGATGATTTTTAAAATCTCAACTTCGGTTTTCTTACGCGCTTGTAAACTTGGATTTTTTATAGTTATATCTACCTCTACTTCATCCCCAAAAACTTGAATATTTGTAACCGCACCACTCTCCACCATATTTTGTCCTTCACCAGGTACAGTAATATTTTCTAAGGCTTTTAAGATATCCTTCTTAGCTATTTTCATTAATCAAGTTTCTATTCCAGTCGTTTAAACTAATTCTAAATTACAAAGATACAGCGTAAGCATTAGATATTGAAGTGCCTAGATGGAAAATGATACCTTAGGTTTTATATGGGCTATATTACAATTCTTGACTTGGATCCCAGAAATGTTTTTTAAAATCTATTATCTGATTCTCTTTTACCTTGATGCCTTCGTTTTCTAATAATTGCTGCATTAGATTGGTGCCATCAAAATGTTGTTTACCAGTAAGCAAACCCTTTCTATTTACTACTCTATGAGCTGGAATCTCTTTTTCTACTGATTTATTCATTGCCCAACCTACCATTCTTGCACTTCGTGAAGCCCCTAAATATTTGGCTATTGCGCCATACGAAGTAACTCTACCATAGGGTATCTGTTCTGCCACTTCATAAACTTTATCAAAAAAATTCTTTTCTTTCATCTAGTGATAATAAATACGGACTAAAGTAATGATTAGAAGTACTAGCATTAGAGCACTTAGTATGTAGTTCGCATTTTTAGAAAAGCGATTTGTTTTACGTTCCATTTTATTAAAATAAAACACATATAAATACATTATCAAGAAAGTCCCCGAACCTGCACCTAAAATAAAAAAGATTTCGTCTATTATCTTATAATTCATGAGTCCTTGCCCATGAAAAACGGTGTTTAAACCACTGTAAAAAGGTATGGTTAAAAGATTTAAAGCTGCTAAAAAGAATCCTTTAGTAAAACTACTCCTTTTTTTAGCTGGTTGAAATTCAATGGTTCCAATATTTACTTTTCTAGCCTTTAAAAAAAAGAAAATTGCTAACGAAGCAAATATTGCTACTGCTATTTGCATTAACCATGCTACAACTTCTGGGTGCCTTAAAAGGTGTTTAGCTATACGCACAGATATATAGGCCTCTAACATTATCATTAGGGCAACACCGAGTCCAAAAATTACACCATTGGCTTTACCTTTTTCTACGCTGGTTTTTGCAGCATTCATATTAAGTAAACCTGGCGGTGCAGAAGCTATAAAAGCCGAAAAAAAAGTCGAAAAAAAGAGTAGTGCTAGTTGCATTAGTTAGTTGGTCACTCTAAATTTAATGTATGTAATTGGTTTTCTTTCTTCAAGATACTGATTTTCGTAGAATGTTTGAATTTTTAACACTTCTTCTGGGCTACCTTCATTATTATAAACATTATGGTTTGCGTATTCTACAGTGTATCCAAGACCATGCAAAAGCCCTAAAGTATAGCCATGCATAAATTCGCTGTCTGTCTTTAAGTGTACTAAGCCATTGGTTTTCAGGATTTTTTGATATTTTTTTAAAAAAGCTTCATTCGTCATTCTATGTTTAGTACGCTTGTATTTAATTTGAGGGTCTGGAAAAGTTATCCAAATTTCTGAAACTTCACCACTGACAAATAAATCATCTACCAATTCTATTTGAGTTCTTATAAAAGCTACATTGGTTAAACCTTCTTCTAATGCAGTTTTAGCACCACGCCAAAAACGAGCTCCTTTTATGTCTATGCCTATATAATTTTTGTCTGGATTTAATTTTGCCAAACCCACCGTGTATTCTCCTTTTCCGCAGCCCAATTCTAATACTATAGGGTTATCATTTTTAAAAAAAGAATTCCAAGCTCCTTTAAACTCAAAACCTTTTAAAATAGCTTCCCTAGTTGGTTGAATTACATTAGAGAATGTTTCGTTTTCTGCAAAACGTTTTAGCTTATTCTTACTTCCCAAAACAAAAAATTAATGATTAGCAAAACTAAGGAAATCAAAAAAAGTGGGGACTCTTGAAATAGATAATATTATTATATCTTATCTAAACTCGTATAATGATTACAAAACCATCTAAGTCTTTAATTTTTAGCTTTTTCTAGCGTAAAAGAAAATTCTGAACCTACACTCTCTTCACTTTCGATATAGATTTTTTCATCGTGACCTTCAATAATATGTTTAACTATTGCCAAACCTAAACCAGAGCCCCCTTCGTTTCTATTACCTGTCTTATCTACACGGTAGAATCGTTCAAAAAGTCTAGGAATATGTTCTTTAGAAATACCCTCTCCATTATCTGTTACACGAACAATTACTTTATTATGTATTAAATTCTCTACACTAACTTCGGTTGTACCATTTTTATTACCATATTTAATAGAATTAACGAGCAAATTAGTAAGCACTTGCTGTATTTTCTCTGCATCACCAATCACATAAATAGGCTTGGTATATTTAATATCAAAAGTTAATTTAATTTTCTTCTTTCCAGATTTCATTTCTAAAAGCTCAAAAACATTTTTTATTAACTCGATAATATCGAAAGTTGTTTTATCTAGATGCAAATCTCCTACTTCTAGTTTTGTAATTAAATCAAGGTCTTTTATAATATAAGTTAACCGTTCTACGCCTTTACTCGCTCTCTTTAAATACTTTTCATTTACTTTATCGTCTTTTAAAGCACCATCCAATAAGGTCTCAATATACCCTTGTACTGTAAATAAAGGAGTCTTTAATTCATGAGACACATTGCCTAAAAAATCTTTGCGGTATTCTTCACGAATTTTTAAGGTGTCTATTTCTATTTTTTTGTCTTTGGCAAATTTCCCAATTTCTTCAGTCAATGTTTTCATATCTGTAATGACTGGTTTTGAAGAGAATTCTGAAGATTCTAATAAGGAAACATCATCATATATCTTCTTTATTCTACGGTATATAAAGCGCTCTATTCTTATTTGCATAAGAATAAAAGGAATAAAAAATGATAGTGGTAAAAAAATGAGTAGTTCTTTCCAATGAAAGTTATTGGTAATCCAAAAGGTAAGTGCTAAAGCAACTGAGAGTAATATGCATATATATAAGGATGAGCGCAGTGCAAAACGGTATGATTTTTTAAGCTTAATAGCCATTATAGAACAAACTTATACCCCACTCCTTTTACTGTTTTAAAATGGTGATCGCCTATTTTCTCTCTTAATTTTCTAATGTGTACGTCTATTGTTCTGCCACCAACAACAACCTCATTACCCCATACTTTATCTAAAATAACTTCTCTTTTAAATACTTTATTTGGTTTAGATGTAAGTAAAGACAATAGCTCAAACTCTTTACGTGGTAAAATAATCTCTTCACCATTATTAATGATTTTGTATTCTTCTCTATCAATTACAATATTGCCTACTTTAACAATATCTTCTGCTTCGGCCTCATTTTCTTTTAATCTTCTTAAAAGGGCTTTTACCTTACTCAACAAAACTTTAGGTTTTATTGGCTTGGTAATATAATCGTCTGCACCAGCATCAAAACCTGCTACTAGAGAATAGTCTTCACTACGAGCGGTTAAAAAAGTGATTACCGTATTTTCTAGACTAGGTGTGTTTCTAATTATCTCACAGGCTTCTATACCATCCATCTCTGGCATCATAACATCTAGAATGATAAGATGAGGAATCTTCTTTTTAGCGAGAGCTACTCCTTCTGCACCATTCTTAGCCGTAAATACTTGATAACCCTCAGAGGATAAATTATAGCTTATAATTTCAAGAATATCTGGTTCGTCATCAACCAGAAGTATCTTAATATCACTAGTTTTCATAGAATGGTTTTCTTAGGTTATCTACTCAAAAGTAAACATAATAGGATTACATTTTTAACTCTTAACATTGATTTAATGTGATAACAACATTAAAATAATGGTTATATCTTGTTATTAAAATGACCTTTTTTAAGTTTTTGAATAGATTTTTTCTTAAAATATCTCAATTTTATAGGTTTTTTGTGCATTTCATCGAAAAGTATAGGGTTTATCCTTTTTTAATTACAGGTTCTTTGGTTATTTTTTTATTTTTGGAACAGTATTTGCCCCAACTGTACATATGAAACAACTTTACTTAATACTTTTCTTTTTTGTTTGTTCATTTGGTTTCTCTCAAAACCAAGTTAATGCAGATATTGACGGATTTAAATTATATCCTAATCCTGTTACTAGCGGAAAAATATTTATAAACACTACGCAGAATGCTCCAAAAAAAATACACGTTTTTGATGTATTAGGCACAAAAGTTTTAGAGACGACTATTTTAGGGAAAGAACTAAATCTATCTGATCTTAAAAAAGGCGTCTACATTATTCGCGTTTTAGAGAAAGACAAAACAGCTACAAGAAAACTTATCATTAAGTAAAATCTTTATTTTACATCTCTAAATTATATTCTCAATTTATTTATAATAGCTATATCCAACCTAAATATTTTAGGTCACCTTTTCTTTAAGGTATTCTACAAATAAAATAGACTAGACTTAAAAATTTATTTAATTGTCTTTCTTTTTTATGAAAGAATAAAACTATTCTAAAGGTATAATACCTACCCATTTATCGATGATTATTAACCTTTCATCGTAGCTACAACGAATCTTATATGCTTCACAACAATAACTATGGAATCAGCCAGCCTTAGACTAATTTTGCTCTAGTTCACCCAAATACTATACAATGAAAAGAATCTATTTAATGGCATTATTAATTTTGCCCCTACTTACTTTTAGTCAAAAATTAGTTCCTATTAAAGAAGAAAAAAAGCCAGAAGTCAAAGGGCTTAAAATGTATCCTAATCCTGCATATGGAGAAGAGGTATACATTACAACTGCAACTAATGGCAAAAAAAATATTAAGATATATGATATCTTTAATGAAGTTGTCTTGGCAGAAAACCTTAATACAAACACTTTAAATATATCTCGATTATCTGCTGGAGTTTATGCTATAGAAGTAACCGAAAATAACAATGCTACCCGAAGAAAGCTTGTTGTTAAATAATAATATTACGTCAATCTAACCTACGCCTCTAGCACAATTGTTAGAGGCTTTTTATTTGGCTATTTTTGTAGTCATGACTCACTTTGAAATTGATTCCATTTTTAATATTCAAAGTCAAAAAGAATTTGAATCAATCGCGCTTAAAGTATTTGAATTTCAATACCAAAACAACTCGGTATACAAAACCTTTTGTGATTACTTAAAACGCAACCCAGAAACTGTAAAAGAAGTATCTACTATTCCTTTTTTACCTATTCAATTTTTTAAGTCGAAGAAGATTATAGCTACAAACGCAACTCCAGAAATAATTTTTAAAAGTAGTGGCACAACTGGTAGTGTAACAAGCAATCATTTTGTAACCGATACAACTATTTATCAAAAAAGCTATGTAAAGGGCTTCAACTATTTTTATGGCTCAATAAAAAACTACTGTATTTTGGCTTTATTAC
>CAZLUS010000083.1:8041-10739 GCA_964562775.1 uncultured Flavobacteriaceae bacterium
GGCTTCAACTATTTTTATGGCTCAATAAAAAACTACTGTATTTTGGCTTTATTACCATCTTATCTTGAAAGAGAAGGTTCTTCACTGATATACATGGTCGATGATTTAATTAAAAAAACAAATCATGCTGATAGTGGTTTTTACCTTGACGATTTAGAAGGCTTAATCTACAAATTAAAAAACCTAGAAAAAAGCGGAGTTAAAACACTTCTTATAGGCGTTTCTTTTGCATTATTAGATGTCGCAGAAAAATATAATCTTACACTTAAGCATACCACAATCATGGAAACTGGGGGTATGAAAGGTAGGCGTAAAGAAATTATTAGAACAGAACTACATACCATCCTTAAAAATGGTTTTAGTGTAGAAAATATTCATTCTGAATATGGAATGACCGAATTACTATCACAAGCCTATTCTATAGGCGATGGTATTTTTAAAACCCCTCCATGGATGAAAGTCTTAACTAGAAATACTGAAAACCCATTAGAAATTCAAGTCAACAATAAAACTGGAGGTCTAAATATAATAGACTTAGCAAATATTAACTCTTGTTCTTTTATTGCCACTCAAGATTTAGGCAAAACCTATACTAATGGTAGTTTTGAAGTTTTGGGTAGGTTTGACCACTCAGATATAAGAGGTTGTAATTTAATGGCGCTGTAAATTAATTATAAGGAATCACTTCTAATGAAAGAATAACTTATCTCATCATCAGCAATATTTGGCTCATCTATAAACACCAAGCGAAGAATATCTTCATTAATTTCAAAAAAGTAAGCCCTACCATCCTCTAGTGTAATTCTATCAACACTATCAGCATATGAATACACCCCGTTTTCTCTAAAATAAACTTGACTACCTTCATTAACAACTATTATCTCATTCACAGTTTCGTCAAAAGTAATTTCGGTAAGATTAAACTCGGGCGGGTCTGGAAACCCACAGAAACAACTTACATTGGTAAGTGTCCAACTTCCATTTAGCTCAACATCAAAATCTTTTTTATCTTCTGAACAAGACAGGAAACAACATAGTAAACATGAAATTAATATTCTTTTCATGATCTTATTTTACAACTAAAACAAAATAGTTTTTCTTTCCTCTTTGCAAGAGCACATATTTGTTATTAATTAAATCCGATTTTTTTATAAGGTAATCTTCCTTAACCTTCTCTTTATTTACAGATATAGCGTTTTGCTTTAGCTCTCTTCTAGCTTCACCATTAGATCCTAAAAAATTTGTTTTTGCGGCCAAAGCTCCTATCATATCCAAACCAGTTTCTAGTTCCGATTTTTCAATTTCAGCTTGTGGTACGCCTTCAAAAACATCTAAAAAAGTAGCTTCATCCAAATCTTTTAAATTGCTAGAAGTAGATTTTCCAAATAAAATTGTACTTGCCTTTACCGCATTATCCAAATCTTCTTGAGAATGTACCATTCTTGTAACTTCTTCTGCCAGCTTCTTTTGTAAGGCTCTTAAATGGGGTTCTTGCTTATGTTCTGCAACCAAAGTAGTTACTTCTTCTTTAGACAAAAAAGTGAAAATTTTAATATATTTTTCTGCATCTTCATCTGAGGTATTTAACCAATATTGATAAAACTTATAGGGTGATGTCCTTTTGGCATCTAACCAAATATTACCACCTTCTGTTTTGCCAAATTTGGTGCCATCTGCTTTAGTAATTAAAGGACAGGTTAAGGCATAACCTTTACCACCACCTATACGCCGAATAAGTTCTGTTCCAGTAGTTATATTACCCCATTGATCACTACCACCCATCTGTAGGGTACAATTGAAAGTTCTATATAGATGAAGAAAATCATAGCCTTGTACCATCTGATAGGTAAACTCTGTAAAAGACATACCTTCTTTAGCGTCTGAAGAAAGGCGTTTTTTTACCGAATCTTTAGACATCATGTAATTTACAGTAATATGTTTACCTACATCACGAATGAATTCTAGAAAAGAAAAATCTTTCATCCAATCGTAATTATTAACTAGAATGGCTGCATTATCGGCATTACTATCAAAATCTAAAAACCGAGAGAGTTGTTCCTTTATAGCTTCTTGGTTATGCCTTAAAGTTTTTTCATCTAACAAGTTTCGCTCTGCAGATTTACCAGAAGGGTCACCTATCATTCCTGTTGCACCGCCTACTAAAGCACAAGGCTTATGGCCAGCTAATTGAAAATGGCGTAGCATCATCACCCCAACTAAATGACCTATATGTAAGGAATCGGCAGTAGGGTCTATGCCTACGTATGCTGCTTGCATTTCGGTCATTAAGTGCTTGTCCGTACCCGGCATCACATCATGAACCATACCTCTCCATGTTAATTCTTCTACAAAATCTTTAATCATTTTTAATTTCACTTTCGTAATTGATGCAAATATAGAATGTTGCAGGTTCTTAACTAAAAGAATTCGCAGTAAATAGGTACTTTTGAATATGGTTTTAGTTACCGGAGGAACTGGTCTTGTAGGTTCACACATACTCTTTAATTTAACAAAGACAGGAAAGAATGTCCGCGCTACTTATAGAAATAAGGACAAAATTAGCCTAGTTGAAAAAGTTTTTAGGTATTACACAGAAGACTCCAATTCACTTTTAAATAAAATAGAATGGGTTCATTGTAATATAAATGATATCCCTACACTCCAAGAAAATTTTAAAAATGTAGAACAGGTATACCAC
>CAZLUS010000084.1:0-6094 GCA_964562775.1 uncultured Flavobacteriaceae bacterium
ATGCTGCAGATAATTATCAATAATAAACCATCCTAATATGAAAAAATTTATCTTCCTTAAAAGCATACTCGTCTTCTTTTTTATGATATCCATTATGTCTTGCACAGAAAAAAAAGAAGTACTTAATCTTCCAGAGACAGATCTAAGTAAAGAAGCACTTATTCCAATCCCGCTAAAAATAATTCCAACAAATTCTGCTTTTGCATTGGATCAGTTTACGGCAATTTATACTTCTCCAAGGATTGAAGATTTAAATAATGTAGCTGCTTTTTTATCAGAAAAAATTAAATCTAAAACTGGACTTCGTGTGCCTGTAAATAACACAGATGGGGCTACTGTTAGTCGCATTATTTATATAAATCAAGTTGATAGCTTAGATTTCACCAATAAAGAAGCATATCAGCTATACATTAAAAAAGATTCTATTATAGTTAATGCTAAAACATCAGAAGGTGCTTTTAGAGCTATTCAGACCCTAAGACAACTAATCCCTGAGAAGAGTAACGATACACTAAATAGTCGTTCTATATGGCCTATTGCGAGTGGGAAAATTATAGACAAACCAAATTTTAGCTACCGAGGAGCCATGTTAGATGTAGCAAGACATTTTTTTAGTGTTGAAGATGTTAAGAAATATATTGACCTATTAGCCTATTATAAAATAAATGCACTTCATCTACATTTAACAGATGATCAAGGATGGCGAATAGAAATTAAGTCTTGGCCAAAATTAACAGAAATAGGTGGTAGCACTGAGGTAGGTGGCGAATCTGGCGGTTTTTTTACTCAAGAAGATTATAAAGAAATTGTTGCATATGCTAAAAAGAATCACATGATGATTATACCTGAGGTTGATATGCCAGGGCACACAAATGCTGCGTCTGTTTCTTATCCGATTTTAAACGGAAACGGAAAAACACCAAAACTGTATGAAGGAACACATGTAGGTTTTAGCACTTTTGATACACGAAAAGATACTGTATACGCTTTTATTGAAGATGTGGTTCGAGAAATTTCTGAAATAAGTCCGAGTCCATATTTTCATATAGGAGGAGATGAAAGCCACGTCACTAAAAAGAAAGACTATATTTATTTTGTTGAGCGTGTTGAAAAAATCGTGAACAAGTACGGAAAAAGAATGATTGGTTGGGATGAAGTAGCACAAGCTAAATTAGAGTCTAGTTCAATAGCACAATTCTGGAATAGTAAAGAAAATGCAGCATTAGCAGCAGAAAAAGGAATGCAAGTTCTATTATCTCCTGCTAAGAAAGCATATTTAGATATGCAATACGACCCATTATCTAAACACGGTCTGCATTGGGCTGCTTACATACCTGTAGATACAGCTTATGTATGGACGCCGGAAACGTATAGTGGAATCCCTAAAGAAAATATTTTGGGTATAGAAGCTCCGTTATGGTCCGAAACAATTAGCACTGTTTCAGAATTAGAATATTTAGCTTTTCCAAGAGCTATAGGTTACTCGGAACTAAGTTGGAGTACCGTAGAAAATAGAAGCTGGGAAGACTATAAAGAAAGACTAGCAAGACAAGCTTCTTTCCTAGAAAGAATGAATGTAAATTACTACCCTTCTGGACTTATAGATTGGAAAAAAAATGATAATTCCAAATTACTTATTGAAAAAGACTAATCTATTAAACTTATCTCATAGCAGCATAGCAAATTTGCCATCAAATAATCAAAAAAATGGTAATGATAAACAGAGAAATAAGAAGAGATTGAGTAGGCTTAAAAAATTTATGGATAGCAGAAGTATCTATTAACAACTGCTATCTATATTTTTATTTTCTTAAACCTGGCAAACCTTTTGGTTTCTTAGTTTGCCAATGAAAAGGTTCTGCTTTATTCTCTTTTGGCCAAACCTCATCAAGCGTACTAGCATCAAATACTTTACCGTTTTTAATTACATAAGATATGGTATTGGTATTTCTAAGGTTTTGTAATGGATTCTCATCAAGAATAACTATGTCTGCTAGCTTGCCAACTTCTAAGCTTCCTAAATCACCATCAAGACCAATTGCTTCGGCACCTACTATTGTTGCTACACGTAAAGCATCATGATTATCCATTCCTGCGCTGGCAACACTCCATAGTTCCCAATGAAAACCAAGACCCTGCAACTGTCCATGACTTCCTATTCCTGCAAGACCATCAGCTTCTACCAATTCTTTCATAAATTCTGCATGCTTTTTAAATACATGTTCTTCATCCATAAACCAACCTGGTCTCCTTCTAGATTTTCTAGCTAAATCCTCATATGGAGTAAAGTATTGTATCTTTTTATCTCCCCAAACATTCTCTCTAGAATAGTAATAATTTTCTGCCCAAGGTCCTCCATAAGATACCAATAATGTTGGAGTAACAGCCATTTTAGATTCTGCAACAGTTTTTAATACATCACTATAAATTGGGTAAATAGGAAAAGAATGTTCGTGACCTGGGTAACCATCTAATAATTGTGTCATATTCAATTTAAAATCTAATCCGCCCTCAGTTGTAGGCATCAACTTTAATTCTTTACAGGCTTCAATAACCCATTGTCGCTGTTGCCTATTTCCTACTAGATACATTTTTATGGTTTTAGTATCAAAATAGTTACTGTACTGTTTAAGCACATCTTTGGTCTGTTCCAAACTGTTTAGTTTATAAAACCAAAAACCAAGCCCTGGTCCTGTGCTATAAATCCGTGGACCATCTAACTGACCAGATTCAACCATATCTGCATAAGTAAGAACATCTGTAGTCCCTGTCTGCGGGTCACGTGTTGTAGTTACGCCATAAGCCAGATTAGCAGAATAAGACCATACTTGATTTTTATGAATGCCCCATGCAGGTCGCATATGAGCATGGACATCTACAAAGCCAGGCATTATAGTTTTTCCATTTACATTAATCTCTTTAGTACCATTAGGTATAGAGAGACTACCTGAAGTTCCTATAGCTTTAATACGGTTATTTTCAATAAGTATATCTCCATTTTCGATAATACCTTTATCTTTCATCGTAATTAATCGTGCTCCTTTAAGCAAGAGATTACCTTGAGGAATGTCACGCTTATAAAGCACTTTAATTGGTACCTCATCAGCTTCAAATTTTTTCTCTTTCTTCTTCTCTTTATCTTCTTCTTTGTCAGTCTGAGTAGAGTCAGATTTTTTCTTCATTTTCTTTAGCTCTTTTTCTTTCTTTTTGGCAGCAGCAATACTATCTGTAAATTGCTTACCAGCTGCTAAATCATAACCAAAAAA
Source organism: uncultured Flavobacteriaceae bacterium (assembly GCA_964562775.1). Classification (GTDB taxonomy): domain Bacteria; phylum Bacteroidota; class Bacteroidia; order Flavobacteriales; family Flavobacteriaceae; genus Croceitalea. The sequence continues at coordinate 3,267 of CAZLUS010000084.1, forward strand.
ACTTGAACCTAATGACCAGTGTATTCTCTTGCTATCTGATGACCACACAGGAAACTCCCCTCCCATAACAGTTAATTTTACAGCCGGAAAGGCTGCTTTTTCAGCTTTTGCCAAAGAAATGGTAGGAGTTTTTCCATATCTTGGAATAGTTACTTTATAAACATCATTATTGATTTTTGCCAATACCGATTTGCCGTCTGGAGAAATACGGATTTCTTGAGGTTGAGAAGATTGGTCGTTTGGTTCTTCATATCCATTCTTTCCTGATAAAATATCATGGCCTCCAAAAGCATCATGAAAAATATCTTGAGAGCCATAAGTTACTATCCCTTTTAATTTTAAATGTTCTTTAGTATCCGTACCATCCCAACGCATTGAGATTAATCCTTTACCGCTTTGATAGAGATATATTCTATCATCAACTTTAGTAAAATGAGGTCGCACCCTACCTTTAGCTTTATCAATACTATTAATAACACCCCCATCTGCACTTATCCAAACTAAATCTTCAGCTGTCCTCCCAGACAATGGTCCTACTAAATCTTCAAACACCTGTGCACTTCCTCTATGAAATGCAATTCTATTGGAATTATAAGACCATTCTGGATATGTATAAACTCCAGAAATATTTGTTAGTTTGTTAACTTGTATTCTCCCATCAACATTAACTTTATATACATCTCCACCACCTTTTTTCCAGGTTGTAAAGACCAAAAATTTACCATCTGGTGACCATGATGGATGTGCTTCTATAAAATCATTATTTGTTAGCCTTTTTGGTGTTCCATTTGGATAATCCATTACATACAATCTATTAAGGGCTGTAAAAGCCAATTTAGAACCATCTGGTGAGGGCTTTGCGTTTCTTATTTGAGTTGCTAAAGCTTCTGCCTCATCAGTTATAGGGTATTTAAATTGTAATAAGGGTCCCATATCTAGTTTTACATCTGCAGTAAATGGGATTTCAGTAGCCGTTTTAGTTGCAATAGAAATAGAATGAATTTTTCCACCATAAGAAACAATTAAGTTTTTACTGTCTGGTGTAAATGACATTGCTGGTAAAACACCTAAAGGCGCTATTGATTCTTGCTCATCACGTTGTACAGGGTAAGCTAACCAATTTTCATTTCCTGTTTTTAAGTTTCTTATCACCAAACCTGTTTCAGCTTCAAAACGAGTTCCAAATACTAACCAATTTCCATCTGGCGATAATGTAGGCGTAAAAGCTGAGCCATACTTAGAGCTAATTGTAGCCATATCACTATCTTCCATGTCATAGGTTGCAATTTGATATTGTGGTAACTGCGCATTATAATTCCACGAATTTCTACGTTGCGAAAAATAAAGTAATTTACCGTCTGCGGAAAAAGCAGGGTCTATTAATTTTATATTTTTTGGTTCCCCTACTAACTGACTGCCAGACCCACCATCTTTATGATATATATGTGGTTTAATATTTCTTCTTCCTTTAACACCTACAATATATTCACCATCTGGAGCCCATTCTGCTGAAAAGAAGTTATGTTTACTTTCTTTAGTAATTTGTTTATCTTCTTTTGATACTAAATCTAGTGTCCAAATATTATCTGACCCACTTTTATCTGATATAAAAACTAATGATTTACCATCTGGGCTATACCGAGGATGCACATCATAAGAAATACCAGAAGTTAATCGTGTAGCTTTACCTCCAGTTATAGGAATGGAGTATATATCTCCCATTAAATCAAAGACAATGGTCTGTCCATCTGGGCTAACATCTAGTGAAATCCAAGTTCCTTCTTTAGTAGTAAATTCAACAGAACGTTCTGGTTCTAAAGGCAATTCTTTTGTTGCCTTTTTAGTGGAATCCTTTTCTTTTTCTTGTGAGAAAGTGCTTGTAAAATTAAAAAGCACTAAAAGCATCATGCTAATACTTAGAATATGATTTTGCATTTTGGTAGTTGATATAAGTTATTAGTGAAAGATAACTAAACTACCTGAAAATTAAATAATTAATTAAGTTAAAAAATAATAGAAGTAATACTTATTCTTCTTCTGAAGAATCTGAGAAATCTACAATACCATTATCATGAAGTATATTATACCATTGAATAATTTTCTTAATATCACTAGCATATACCCTATCCTCATCGTAATTAGGAAGAATTTCAAAAAAATATTCTTCTAACTTTATTTTTTCTACTTTATGACTAATAGAGGTTTTGCCTGCTTTTTCTTTGACACTTATCTTTTGAAAGACTTCTTTTAAAGGCACTTCTTCTTCCAGAGTATAAATAGCAATTTCTGATAGCACGCTAACATTGTGTCGTATACTTACTGTAATTCTCTTACCATCTAAAAGAGACTCGCCAACAAATCCAGCTCGGGTTTGAGTAAGCAGTTTATACAAACCAGGTTTACCAGCAATTGAAAGAATTTTATCTAATGTCATTATTTTATAAAATTTGTGCGCGTAAAATTATACTTTTAGATGAGAATGCAAATCTTTTAACGGGCTTTTTTAAGATTTGGAAAACGCATCTTATACTCAATATTTATTTTTCCCTTAGAAATTTTATCTAAACGACTTTTAAGTAATCTTTTCTTTAAAGACGAGAGTTTATCTGTAAATAAAACTCCTTCTATATGGTCATACTCGTGTTGTATAACTCTTGCTAAAAGACCATCGTAGGTTTCTGTATAAGATTTAAAATTTTCATCAAGATAAGTGATTTTTATTCTTTCTTTTCTACTAACATCTTCTCTTATATCGGGTATACTTAGACATCCTTCGTTAAATTGCCATTCATCACCACTTTCTTCTTCAACTTTAGCATTAATAAATA
>CAZLUS010000084.1:6194-10736 GCA_964562775.1 uncultured Flavobacteriaceae bacterium
CCGTATGCTGTAATAGGTAAAATCATTTTTAGGTTTTAAATCTTGTTCTTACTACATTTTCCGTATTCAAATAATTGACCAAATCAAAATACAAAAATGATAGTTTAAATCTTTTTCTACCGTTAGGTGGTATTTTTTTCTTTTTAGAAAAATCTTGAATAAATTTTATATGCTGTTCGCTATTTAATCCTTCTATTTCTGTAAAAGAAAATGAAATCTTGTTTTTAAAATTCATTTGATGAAATTCTTTAATATTCTCATCTGTCACACCACGTCTATCACAAATACTAAAAAAATAATTTTCTTTTTTATATTTCAACATTCGGTCTCTTCTTCTAGTCCATTTTTCTCTGGCTTCATCAATACTTTTATAATGCTGAAAATGTATTTCTATATCATCTAAAACTCCAATTGGATAACTATGATTTTTGTAGGCATCTGGATATTTGGTTTTTTTAGTAAATGCTATATCTAGAGCCATATATCTATCAAAATCGCGTAATAGTTTCATGTAACAAGGTCCAAATATAAAAAGACCTACAAAAGGCGTGTTATATGGAGCTTTAAGCCATTGATATGCCTGACTTCCCCAACAATTACGACTTATTAAAACAAAATCTTTGTTTTTAAGTTTTGCAATATCCTTTTTTTGATAATATGAACTAAACCCATGTCTTATTTTTCTTTTAAGGAAAATTTCAAATCTGTTTAGCATAGTTCAGGATTTTTTCTCTAAATAAGATTGTAAAATAATTGTTGCACTCACTTGATCTATCAGCGCCTTATCTTGTCTTTTCTTTTTTCCAATACCAGAGGATAGTATTGTTTGAAAAGCCATTTTAGAGGTAAAGCGTTCATCCTCTCTTTCTACAAGAACTTTAGGGAAATGTTTTGCTAATTTTTCTAAAAAAATTTGAATTAGATTTTCAGATTCAGAAACTTCGCCATTCATTTGTTTAGGTGCTCCAACTATTATACAATCAACCTTTTCGGTATTTAAATATTTTTTTAAAAAATCTAAAAGTTTTGGTGTATTTACTGTTGTCAATCCAGAGGCAATTAATTGCATTTCGTCAGTAACGGCAATTCCTGTTCTAACTTTACCATAATCTAATGCTAATAAACGTCCCAAAATGAATTTTTGGCAAAAATAACCCTAAATATGTTACACCTATAAATTTGTTCAAAATATTGTATTTATACATTTATATTTGCCAAAAATTTAAGAATGACAGAGTTAAGAGAACAAATAGAAAGTGCTTGGAATAACAGAGAACTTTTAAAAGAAGCTAATACCCAAAACGCTATACGTAAAGTTATTTCTTTGTTAGATGAAGGGAAACTGCGATGTGCTGAGCCTACAGCAAATGGATGGCAAATAAATGAATGGGTCAAAAAAGGTGTGGTTCTCTATTTTCCAATTCAAAAAATGGAAACTCTTGAAGCAGGTATTTTTGAATATCATGATAAAATTCCTTTAAAAAAAGGATACAAAGAAAAAGGAATTCGTGTAGTCCCTCATGCTGTTGCACGTCACGGAGCGTATATATCTTCAGGTACAATTTTAATGCCTAGTTATGTGAATATTGGAGCTTATGTAGATGAAGGTACTATGGTAGACACATGGGCTACTGTAGGTAGCTGTGCTCAAATAGGTAAAAATGTACATTTAAGTGGTGGTGTAGGTATTGGTGGTGTTTTAGAACCGCTACAGGCTGCTCCAGTTATCATAGAAGATAATGCCTTTGTAGGTTCGCGTTGTATTGTTGTTGAAGGAGTACGCGTAGAAAAAGAAGCTGTTCTTGGGGCTAATGTAGTTTTAACAGCCTCTACTAAAATTATAGATGTAACCGGTGATGAGCCTATAGAAACTAAAGGACTTGTACCTTCTGGTTCTGTAGTGATACCGGGTAGTTACACCAAAAAATTTAGTGCAGGAGAATATCAAGTACCATGTGCATTAATAATTGGTAAACGTAAAGAAAGTACCAATAAAAAAACCTCTTTAAACGATGCTTTACGTGAGTACGATGTAGCTGTTTAGAAAGTTACAATAACTAATTAAAAAACAAATTTCCAAAAAAATAGACCCGAGGTTTACTGTTCCCACTATATTATATAAAGTATAATTAAAACAAAAGTGTAAGAAAAATACTTCTCAACACAATTTTTTTTAATTTAAATTGTTTTATTTTAATACTACAAAAAACAAGACTACTTATTATGGCTGAACCGCTAACCCCAAGGCAAAAGCTATCGACATTAATTATAACCTACAATGAAATAGGTTATATTGAAAAGTGCATTGAATCTATTTCTTTTGCAGATGAAATTATAGTTGTTGATTCTTACAGTACAGATGGCACCTATGAGTTTCTTTTAAAGCAGCCAAAGGTAAAGGTTATTCAACATCCTTTTAAAAATTTTACTGCCCAAAAATCCTATGCATTAGAGCAAGCAACAAACGACTGGGTTCTATTTATAGATGCTGATGAAGTAGTTCCCAAAGCATTAGAATCTGAAATTATAGAAACCATTAATCATTCAAATGCCTGTGAAGCATATTGGTTCTATAGAAAATTTATGTTTGAAAATGAAAAATTAAACTTTAGTGGATGGCAAACAGATAAAAATCACCGTCTTTTTAAGAAAAGTAAAGTGAAGTTTACTGATACCAAACTAGTTCATGAGACACTAGAAGTAGATGGTAAATCTGCCTCACTAAATGCTAAGCTTACACATTTTTGCTTTAAAAATTATAAGGATTACAAGTCTAAAATGATTCATTATGGGCTACTAAGAGCTCAAGAGGAATTTAGAAATGGAAAAAAATTCACCTATCTAAAACTTATACTCAAGCCTACATGGAAGTTCTTCTATAATTTTGTAATCCGTTTAGGTTTTCTTGACTTAAAAAGAGGTGTAACTATCTGCTATCTTAATGCATTGAGTGTATACAAAAGGTATATGGAGTTGTATTCATTAGAACGCAGTCACACTTACCCTATGTATACCAAACTAAGCAAGAATCAATCATTACAATTAAACGAAAAGCGTTTGGCTTCATAGTAAAAGGTATTCTCTCAATTAAGACTTTATATTTTAATACTCTTTTGGTTATCGTAAATAAGTAAGGGCTATTTTTGCTTATCTTATTTAATACTTATGAAGATTGTCTTAGAAAGCTCATCCTTATTCTTCAAAAAATATACAGGCATCCCTAATTACATATATAACCTGTACAATGCAATGTCTTCTATTAATGGGGTGAGTCCTATTTTAGGATTTAGGTTAAAAAAAATAGTAACTTCAAAAAATACTTTTCAAAAAGAATTACTAAAAAAGAACCATGCTTGGCATACAGCAGGCATATTACTACCCCCTAAAAAAGTTACTGTTGCCCATAGCTTGCATACTCCATTCTTAAATCACAAGAATGCTTTAAGAGTAGCTACTATTCATGACTTGGCAGTACATTTACCGCAGTTCGACAATTATGCTTTTGCCAGTGAATATTTTAAACAAAAGAGAATGTCGCTTTTTAATCAATTTTATAAGAATGCTGATGCATTGGTCGCTGTAAGTCAAGCAACCAAAAATGATTTTCTAAATTTTTTTGATTTCCCAGAAGAAAGAATTCATGTTGTACCTCTTGCTCCTTCTATAAATTCTAAAATAGCACTAGTAGCCAACACCAATGACGAATTAAAACAAATGGATTTAGAACCCAAATCTTATTTTATAGCTGTTGGAGGAGTTTCACTTCGTAAAAACACTTTCAATTTAATTAAGGGGTATCATCTTTCAAAATCTCAAAAGCAATACAAATTAGTCATTACGGGAAAAATTGAAACAATTCATGAAAAGCCAATACGAGAATACATTAGTAAAAATAAGTTGCAGGATAAAATTATTATTACCTCTTACCTATCCAATTCCATGCTAAACATTTTATACAACAATGCAAAAGCATTTTTATTTCCTACCTTTTATGAAGGTTTTGGAATTCCAATATTAGAGGCCATGCAAGCAAGATTACCCGTATTAACAAGTAATACCGGTGCAGCTCCTGAAACCGCTAACGGACATGCCGTATTAGTAAATCCTTTTGAACCATCTAGCATAGCTATAGGTATTGATCAAATGAATAGTATTACAGAAACAATACTAGATAAAGCAGAAAATTTTGCCAAAAAACACACTTGGGATAATACTGCTAAAATGACCCTCGATATTTATAAGAAATATACGTAGTTTTACCACTATATAGAATTTAGGTACTATGCGTATAGGTTACGACGCGAAAAGAATTTTTCACAACAACACAGGTTTGGGAAATTATGGGAGAGATCTTGTACGAATTCTTAGTGCTACTCATCATATTAAACAGTTTGCGCTATTCAACACTAAAAAAACCAATACAGCGCATAAAAAAGTAGTTCTTGATAAGTCTATAATTATATATCCTAAGGGTTTATTCTGGAGAGTTTTTCCTTCCTTATGGAGACTTATAGGGCAATGGAAACAGATTAAGTATAATAA
>CAZLUS010000085.1:0-8389 GCA_964562775.1 uncultured Flavobacteriaceae bacterium
GCATCTGTATTGGTTTTTCCATCTACTTCAACAGAATAGTAAGATGCCATCCCCTTCCAAGGGCAATTTGTATGTGTTTGACTAGGTTTAAAAAATTCTTTTTTAATGCTATCTGCAGGAAAATAATGATTGTTTTCTACAACTAAAGTATTGTCACTTTCTGCAATAACGGTATTGTTCCAAATAGCTTTCATTTTATTTCTTTTTTAATATGTAGTTTTTATAAAAGTCTTGTGTATCACTAAATTGATTTTCAATTTTTAAGCCAGCTTCATTTGCTAACCATGTAACTATTTCATCATCATACTTTTGAGAGATTTCTGTATGAATAGTTTCCCATGCATTAAATGAAACTTCTAGGTCTAAAGCTTTTATAGTTACTGTCTGTTTTTCTTTAGCCACTAAATAACTTTTTGCAGTACCAGTCTCAGGGTCATAAACTTCCCAATGCAAAAACTTATCTAAATTAAAATTACCCTCCATTTCATTATTAATACGACTTAAAATATTTTTATTAAACGCCTCTGTAATACCAGTTTTATCATTGTAAGCATCTAATATAGTTTGAGGATTCTTTTTTTGGTCAAAACCCATAAAAACCAAATCATCTTCACCAAGCACTTGCTGTAAGTTTTGTAAAAAATTTATGGCTTGTGGATGTAATAGATTGCCAATATTAGAACCTAAAAAGAGGATTACTTTACGTTTACTATTGCTCTTACCAATATCGGCAAGTGTTTCAAAATAAGTACCTTGAAGGGTGTTTATAGTAACATTTGGCAACTCTTTATTTACCGAAGCTTCTAGTTCATCTAGTACATTTTGACTTATGTCTATTGGTCTGTAGTCAAAATCTATTTGCTGTTCAGAAAAATACTTAAGTAATATTTTAGTTTTTTTACCATCACCAGCTCCCAGTTCAAAAATGCTAAAAGCTTCTCCATCGTAATTGAAAATTTCGGCTATTTGCTTCTTGTTATTTTCAAGGATATTAAACTCACAGTCGGTGAGGTAGTATTCTGGCATTGCCATAATATCTTGAAAGAGTTTGTCACCAATTTTATCGTAAAAATATTTTGAAGATAAGTGTTTTGGTGTTGCAGTTAAGCCTTGGTAAACTTCTTTTTTAAAAGCAGAGTTTATAGCTATAGTTTTCTCTTGCATATATGTTTTGTCGTAATTATCTGGCTAACCTTAATCCGGTAAATTGCCATCTTAAATTAGGGTGAAAAAAATTCCTGTATGTTGATCTTGTGTGGTTTTTAGGTGTTGCAATGGACCCTCCGCGCAGGACTTTTTGGTTTACCATAAATTTGCCATTGTATTCACCTAGAGCACCAGCTGCTTTTTTGTAGTTAGGATAGGGTAGGTAGGCACTTTTTGTCCATTCCCATCTTTTTCCCCAAGGAAAATACTGTTGTGCTGTTTCCCATTCAAATTCAGAAGGGAGTCTTAATCCTTTCCATTGCGCATAGGCAAAAGCTTCGTAATAAGAAATATGTGTTAGTGGGGCTTTAAGATTAATTTTTTTAAGCCCTAAATAGGTATAATGATACCATTCGTTATCAATTTTATGCCAATATAAGGGTGCTGTAATTTGGTTTGTATTTACCCAATCCCATCCTTCAGCATGCCATAAATCAAACTTTTTATATCCATTAGAACTTATAAACTCTATAAACTCTCCATTAGTAACTAGTTTATTAGATACTTCGTATTTATTTAAATACACTTTATGCCTGCCTAATTCATTATCATAACAAAAATCATTAGAATTATGACCAATCTCATAGATGCCTTCTTCAATGGAAATCCATTCTTGATGATGCTCTTCTATAGGATGGTCTATAATAGCATCAGAATACATTGGTAGTAATGGGTTATTACCTAATATATATTTAATATCAGTTAGCAATAATTCTTGATGTTGTTTTTCGTGGTGAATGCCAATTTCAAGTAAATCGTTAACAGTTTTAGAAAGTGGAGTTGTGAAAAGGTCTTTAATAGCTTTAGTAACATGAGCTCTATATTCGTATACTTTTTGTACTGATGGACGGCTCATATTACCACGATCAGCACGTACTACTCGTTTGCCTACGGTTTCATAATAACTATTAAAAACAAACGAAAAATCGTCATCAAAAACTTGATAATTTTTTGAATGGTTTTTTAAAATAAACTCTTCGAAAAACCATGTGGTATGCCCTAAATGCCATTTTGGAGGACTAACATCTACAATGGGTTGTACAACGTAGTCTTCATTTTCAAGGGGTTGGCATATAGCCTCAGAATAATTTCTAGTTTCTATAAAAAAGTCAAGAAGATTGTCAGTAGCAATCATTTAAGTAAATTAAATTTAAAGATAAATAATTTTATCGCGCTACGGAATAATAAACAATTTTTATGCCATTTTGTATGTGGGTAGGCTAAAACTAAAAGAGGTCCCTTCATTAGGTTTGCTTAATACATTTATACTAGCATTATGCAATTCCATAATTTTCTTTACAATAGCTAAACCAAGTCCAGCACCTTCTTTTTGTGTGCCTGTTTTTGTTTGTCTATAACGCTCAAAGATTAATTCTTGATTCTCTTGCTTAATACCAGGTCCAGAATCTTTAATTGTAATCTCAACATTATTATTTCTATGAGCTATCATAACAGCAACCTTGCCCTTTTTAGGGGTAAATTTTAATGCATTATCCATTAAATTTTGAATAGCACATTCCACCAAAGAAATATCTGCAAAAACAAGTGGTATGCTTTCTTCCATCTCTAGTTTTAAAGCTATATTTTTTTGTTCTGCTAAAATGGCATAGTTTCTATGTATGTCATTTGCCAATTCGTTAATTAAAAAAGGTTCTTTTTTAGGTTCTATTTGATTTGCTTCTAATTTTGAATACTCAAATAGTTGTGTTATTAATTTTGAAAGTCTTTCCCCACTATTGTTAATGGTTTTTAAGTATGTTAAGCGCTCTTCATCGGTTAAGTCTTTGTCTTTTATCTGTAGGGTTTCTATATATCCTTGTATAATGGAGAGTGGTGTGCGCAAATCATGAGAAATATTGGCAATGAGTTCTCTTCGTAGCTTTTCTACAGATTTCATTTTCTCAATATGGTCAAGTATTGTTTCTGCCATTTCATTATAGGTGGTTGTTACCCATGCTAAATCACTTTTCTCAGCATTTTCTATTCGGTATTCTAAATCTCCTTCTTGAAAACGTTTAGAAGCATACACCAATTCACGTAGGTTTCTTGTTAAATACCATACAGATAAGACGCCTAATAAACCAGCAAAAATTAAAGTTAAAATTGACGTTCCTAAGCCTAATTTTAAAGCATAACTTTTAAATAAATTAGCACGAGTAGTAAGATAATCTTCACCAGTTAATACAATGTACACATAACCCTCTTTATCACCTTTATTATACTTGGCAGCTGAAAAAACTTTTTGCCCTCCTTCATTTTTAGGGTCATCACCTAGAATATACTTTTGCCCTTTGTCGGCGATAAACTTTTTTATAGGAGCCAGAGAAACCTTTTGTTGATTTACTTTTTGCGCATTATCGTCTAGTATTACAGAATGTTGTACATAACCATCCATATCTAGTAAATAAACTTCAATAGCACGGTTTACAGCCATCATATTATGCATAATATCTCCGAATAAGACCTGATTAATAGCTCCGTGATTATCTATAGGACTAGCGTCAACAAATTTTTCGTCAATTAAATCTTGGGCTAAGTTGGCATGTAAACGCTGCGTGGTTTCATAATAATGTTGATTAGAAAAATGAACGGTAGCCGCAGTATAGCATATGCTTGCCAAAAATAAAATGGCTAATAATGATAGTGTTAATTTTAGTATTAATTTATTAGAAAGTATTCCCTTTTTCATAATTCTTCATTGAATTTATAACCTACACCCCAAGTAGTTAAGATAAATTTGGGGTTGCTCATATCGGGTTCTATTTTAGCACGTAAACGGTTTATATGAGAGTTGACCGTATGTTCATAGCCTTGAAAATCATAACCCCAAATTAGATTTAATAGTTTGGTACGATCGTAGCTTTTACCAGGATTAGAGGATAGGAGTACCAGAAGTTCAAATTCTTTTGGAGAAAGGTCTATTTTGCTGTTATCTAAAATAACTTTTCGCATTTCAATATCTACAGAGAGATTGCCAAATTGCATTATTTTAACATTGCTATTGCTGTTCTCTTTTGGAGCAGACATTTTTTGCCTTCTAAAAATTGCTTTTACACGAGCTATAAATTCTCTAACACTAAAAGGTTTTGTTAAATAGTCATCAGCACCAACTTCAAGCCCTAGGACTTTGTCTATTTCTTCAGAACGCGCTGTAAGCATCATAACAGGAGACTGTATATTATTTGCTCTTATTTTTTGACATACCTCAATGCCATCCATTCCTGGGAGCATTACATCTAGTATTATTAAATCAGGCACTTGTTCAATAGCTTTTAGAAGCCCATCGTCTCCTCTACTTGTTGCAGTTACAGAACATCCTAAATCCTTTAGGTGTATTTCTAACAGATGAATGATTTCTGGATCGTCTTCTACAATTAAAACATTTCTCATGCAAAACAAAATAAAAATTAAAGTTTCACGGAATGTTCACATTTATTGCCTAAAACAATACTTCCGTCTAAGTATAGTCGGTATTTAGAAGGTTTTCTTGCAGGGAAGATAAAATTTTAACTGATAAATGTTAAAATATCTTTAAAATACTAGTTGTGATACTTCTGTTATATTATTAAAGTTTATTTGTAATGTACAAAAAAGGAACATGTAAGATATTAATTAATGTGCTATTTAAATATAACATATTAGTTTGCTGAAAAAGAAGATTGTAGTGTTTTTTGTTTTTTTTGTAATAGCGAACCCAAGCGAAAGCTTGGGTTTTTTTATTTTAGCTGATATAATCTAGACAGCAACTACCCCCTTTATATGTGGATGCGGATTATAATCAACCAAAGTGAAATCTTCAAAAGAGAATTCAAAAATATCTTTTACCGCCGGATTTAGAATCATTTTTGGCAATGGTCTTAACTCACGAGATAATTGTAAGTCTACCTGCTCAAAATGGTTGTTATAGATATGTGCATCACCAAAAGTGTGTATAAAATCGCCAGCTTCGTAACCACAAACTTGAGCCATCATCATGGTGAATAATGCATACGAAGCAATATTAAAAGGCACTCCTAAAAATATATCAGCACTTCGTTGATAGAGTTGACAACTTAATTTTCCGTTAGCTACATAAAATTGAAAGAATGCATGACATGGTGGTAGCGCTGCTTTTCCATTGGCTACATTTTCTGAGAAAGAAACCGAAGTGTCTGGTAAAACACTTGGATTCCATGCAGTAACTAGCATTCTTCTGCTATTAGGATTATTTTTTAGGGTGCGAATTACATCTTTAATTTGGTCTATTTCTTCACTATTCCAATTACGCCATTGGTGACCATAAACCGGACCTAAGTTCCCATTATCATCTGCCCATTCGTTCCAAATGCGAACACCATTGTCTTGCAAATAGCTAATGTTAGTATCACCCTTTAAAAACCATAGTAGTTCATGAACAATAGATTTTAAATGTAATTTTTTGGTCGTTACCATCGGAAAGCCTTCAGCTAAATTAAATCGCATTTGATAACCAAAAACACTTTTAGTGCCAGTGCCAGTGCGATCTCCTTTTTGGTTTCCTTGTTCTAAAACGTGCTTTAGTAAATCGTGATATTGCTTCATATGTCAGCCTATAAAGGCGGAATTATTGTGTGAGTGTAAAAATAGCAAAAGACTATTTTAATCTACTAGCAATTATAAATTCAGTTATTAAAAATTATCAACGGAATTTAAGAAAGCCTCTCTGGTTTTTAAAGGAGTATAAAAATGAGTTTTTAACCTAAAATCATACCAGCAATAGTTGCAGAAAGTAAAGAAGCTAATGAGCCACCAAGAACGGCTTTCATACCAAACTCTGAAAGTGTTTTGCGTTGTCCTGGAGCTAAAGACCCAATACCGCCAATTTGAATGCCTATTGATGCAAAATTGGCAAAGCCACAGAGCATATAGGTGGCCATGATTACTGATTTGTTAAAGGTAAAATGAGTAGCATTTGAAATGTCTTTCAAGCTCGCTAACTGGGTATACCCAACAAATTCACTTGATGCTAATTTTATACCTAAAAGTTGCCCCATGAGCATGATATCTTCATTAGCAACACCTATCAACCACATTAAAGGAGCGAAGATTGTACCCAAAATAGCCTCTAAAGAAAGTTTTGGATATGCTGAATTAGCAGCTATCCACTCATTAATTGATGTTATGTCACCAAACCAGCCAAACACACCATTAAGCATGGCTATAAAAGCAACAAACACCAATAACATCGCGCCTACATTTACGGCTAACTTTAAACCTTCAGTAGTACCGTTTGAGATGGCATCAAGTAAATTGGCACCTATTTTTTCATTTGAAACAGTAACATCAGTATTTATTTTTTCAGTTTGCGGATACAACATTTTAGAAATTACAATAGCACCAGGTGCTGCCATTACTGAAGCGGCAATTAAATGTCGTGCAAACTCAAGACGTAATTGTTCATCGTTGCCACCTAAAAATCCAATATAGGCTGCTAATACCCCACCTGCTACGGTTGCCATACCGCCAATCATTACAAGAAGTATCTCTGACTTATTCATTTTTTCCAAATATGCTTTAATCATCAAAGGAGCTTCAGTTTGACCTAAGAAAATATTACCAGCAACACTCAAACTTTCAGGGCCAGATATTCCAAGAGTCTTGGTCAATAACCAGGCTAGACCTTTTACAATTTTTTGTATAATGCCTAAGTAAAAAAGGACAGAAGTCAGGGCTGAGAAAAAAATAATGGTAGGCAAAATTTGAAAAGCAAAAACATATCCAATATTAGGGTTTTCAAGGTTTAGAAGATTTCCTAAAAGAAATTCGCTTCCTGCAATGGTATAATTTAGTATCTCGTTAAATATTTTTCCTAGAAAAGAAAAAATTGCCCTAATGAAAGGAACCTTTAAAATCCCGATTGCTAAAATGAGTTGAATGCCAAGACCAATTCCGACAGTTTTCCAATTAATAGCCTTTCTATTCACACTAAAAAGAAAAGCAATGAGTAAAAGCACAAGCATACCGAGAATACCACGACCTAAACTCATAAAAGAAAAACCTTGGTTTTCAACAATTTTAGAAAAATCATTGATGGTAGTAGCTTCTACCGCAGGAAGAATATTAGTAATGCTATCTTGCGCAATTGCAGGTGATAAGATGCAAAAACTGAGCAAAAAAATCCAAAATTTGGTTTTCATATGCTCAAGATAAGAATATTAATTGCGCTTTGAAATCTCGTCTCTTAACTTAGCTGCTTTCTCGTAGTCTTCACTAGTTACTGCTTTATCTAATTCTTTATGCAGCTCTTCTATAGTAAGCTCACGAAAACCAGAATTAACATCAGATTCTATTTCAACAGTTTCTCCTTCTTGTAGAATCTCGTCTACCAAAATGCTATCATCACTAGTTTCCTTATCCTTATTAGAAAATTTCAGGAAGATTCCAGCTTTGTCTAAAATGGTTTTGTAAGTAAATATAGGTGCAC
The DNA here is from genome assembly GCA_964562775.1 of uncultured Flavobacteriaceae bacterium. Taxonomy (GTDB): domain Bacteria; phylum Bacteroidota; class Bacteroidia; order Flavobacteriales; family Flavobacteriaceae; genus Croceitalea. Next base: position 7,649 of record CAZLUS010000085.1, read on the forward strand.
TAAAGCGTAAAGCTAATGCAATAGCATCACTAGTTCTAGCGTCTATTATTTCTTCAACCTTATCACGTTCGCATATAATGCTAGAATAAAAAACACCGTCTACTAATTTGTGGATAATTACTTGCTTTACCACAATATCAAACCTATCAGAGAAATTTTTGAAAAGGTCATGTGTTAAGGGACGTGGAGGTTTAATTTCTTTTTCTAAAGCAATTGCTATAGATTGAGCTTCAAAGGCACCAATAACAATGGGGAGTTTTCTATCGCCTTCAGCTTCATTTAAAATAAGGGCATAAGCACCATTTTGTGTTTGGCTATATGATATCCCTTTAATTTTTAATCGTACTAAACTCATATATATCGTATAAACCAAAAAGGCTATTCAAATAAAGGGCAATTATTTACTTGAATAGCCCTAAGTATAAGGCAAGTTAACAAAAAATTAAGCGTTTTGTGATTTAAATTCTTTTAATTTTTCGATGAGTTCTGGTACTACTTCAAAAGCATCTCCAACAATTCCATAATCTGCAGCCTTAAAAAAAGGAGCCTCAGAATCATTATTAATTACGACTTTAGTTTTAGAAGAACTTACACCAGCTAAATGTTGTATTGCGCCAGATATTCCTATTGCAATGTATAAATTACTAGCTACTGGTTTTCCTGTTTGTCCAACGTGTTCACCATGTGGTCTCCAACCTAAATCAGAAACAGGCTTAGAGCATGCAGTTGCAGCACCAAGAA
>CAZLUS010000085.1:8489-10684 GCA_964562775.1 uncultured Flavobacteriaceae bacterium
CCTGCATTTAATTTTGCAGCAAGAATTCCACTTAAAAATTTACTGTCTGCACTTGAGCTTAAAATAATAACTTTTGCATTTTCTGCTTCAGCAGCTTGAGCGATACAATTTGCATATGCTTTTGCATTAAAAGTATCTAATTTAGCATCAGAAACATTTAAGACTTTTGCTACTCCGTAGGTTCCTAATTGGGCACCTTCTTTTACGTTTATAGAAATTGCAGTGACACTTGTTCCCATTTGTGTAGCTACTTTATTTGCATAAGAAGCTACTTCTAAGGCATTCTTTTTATAACTACCCTTATCTGATTCTGTATATACTAGTACTGACATATCTTATATTACTTTAGCTTCGTTATGTAAAAGGTTTACTAATTCACCCACATTAGCTGCATCAACTAATTTTACAGGTCCTTTAGCTGCTGGTTTTTCATATTTTTTATCGGCTGTTGGGCTTGGCGCGTCAACAGGTTCAACAACATTAAGTGCTTTTTTACGTGCCATCATAATACCTCTCATATTAGGTATTCGTAAATCACTTTCTTCTACCAAACCTTTTTGTCCGCCAATTACTAATGGGAGTGAGGTTTTTATTTTTTCTTTACCGCCATCAATTTCACGAGTTGCAGTAGCTTCATTTCCTTCTACTTCTAATTCTATACAGGTGTTAACAAAATTCATATCTAATAAAGTTGCTAACATACCTGGGACCATACCCCCATTATGATCTATAGATTCTCTACCGGCAATTACTAGGTCGTATCCGCCATTTTTTACTACTTCGGCAAGTTGTCTTGCAACAAAAAAACCATCTTTAGGTTCTGCGTTTATACGAATTGCTTCATCTGCTCCAATGGCTAAAGCTTTTCTTATTGTAGGTTCTGTCTGCGTGCCTCCTACATTAGCAACATGTACTGTAGCACCTTGTTTCTCTTTAAACCACATGGCACGAGTAAGACCAAATTCATCATTTGGATTAATAACAAATTGTACGCTATTAGTGTCAAATTTGGTTTCGCCATCCGTAAAATTAATTTTGGATGTGGTGTCGGGAACATTACTTATACAAACTAAAATCTTCATAGGATTATCAATAATTTTACCAAACAAAGATAAGTATTAAAACTTAAATTTATTATGCATGCATAGTAAATTTAAGTTAAATAATTTTAAAAATTCTAACCTGTCTATTACTAGATAATTTGTTATTTTTGTTAAGGTTTTTAGAACAAGTTAAGACTGCTATAATAAATATGAAAACACTACAATTTAGAGAAGCAATTTGCGAAGCGATGTCAGAAGAAATGCGAACGGATGAAAGCATTTATTTAATGGGCGAAGAAGTAGCGGAATATAATGGTGCTTATAAAGCATCTAAAGGAATGTTAGATGAGTTTGGAGAAAAGCGTGTTATTGATACGCCAATTGCCGAGCTTGGTTTTGCTGGTATAGCCATTGGTTCTACTATGACTGGTAATCGACCAATAGTAGAATATATGACTTTTAACTTCTCTTTGGTTGGAATCGATCAAATAATAAATAATGCTGCCAAAATTAGACAAATGTCTGGAGGACAATTTAAATGTCCAATCGTATTTAGAGGTCCAACAGCCTCTGCGGGACAATTAGCCGCTACGCATTCTCAGGCTTTTGAAAGCTGGTTTGCGAATACACCTGGTCTTAAAGTTGTAGTGCCTTCTAATCCTTATGATGCTAAAGGTTTATTAAAAAGTGCGATTAGAGACGACGATCCTGTTATTTTTATGGAGAGTGAACAAATGTATGGAGATAAAGGAGAAGTTCCAGAAGGAGAATATACAATTCCCTTAGGTGTTGCCGAAATTAAAAGAGAAGGTAAAGATGTAACTATAGTTTCTTTTGGTAAAATTATTAAAGAAGCTTATAAAGCTGCAGATAGTCTTAAAGAAGAAGGTATTTCTTGCGAAATTATAGATTTACGTACAGTTCGCCCTTTAGATAAAGAAGCGGTTTTAACATCGGTTAAGAAAACAAACCGATTAGTTGTTTTAGAAGAAGCATGGCCATTCGGAAATGTGTCTACAGAATTAACATATATTGTGCAGTCTGAAGCCTTTGATTATTTAGATGCACCAATAGTAAAAATAAATACAGCCGATACACCTGCGCCGTACTCTCCGGTTCTATTAGCCGAGTGGATACCAGATCATAATGAGG
>CAZLUS010000086.1:0-10356 GCA_964562775.1 uncultured Flavobacteriaceae bacterium
CCTCTAAATATGCTTCTTATAAAGAATTAAAAACATTAGCTAAAAAATACAACGCTCCCTTTTTATTTGAAACAAATGTTGGAGCTGGACTTCCTATTTTAGATACGCTAAAAAACTTAATTGCCTCTGGTGATAAAATCAATAAAATACAGGCTGTACTTTCTGGTAGTTTAAATTTTGTTTTTAATAATTTTAATGATAAAACCACTTTTCATGATGTAGTAAAACAGGCTCAGGAAGAAGGGTATACAGAACCAGACCCAACTATTGATTTAAGCGGGATTGATGTTGCTAGAAAGATTTTAATTTTAGCTCGTGAAAGTGGCTATAAAATGGAAATTGATGCTATTGAAAATGAAGCTTTTTTACCAGAAGAAAGCTTAAACACCAACTCAAATGAAGCATTTTTTGATTCTTTAAAAAAGTATGAAGCAGATTTTCAAAAGTTGTATGCAGATGCCAAATCAACAGATTGTAAATTAAAATATGTAGCGCAATTTGAAAACGGAAAAGCAAAAGTAGGGCTGCAAGCCATTCCAAAGAATCATGATTTTTATAATTTAGAAGGAAGCGATAATATTGTGCTTTTTTATACGCAAAGATATCCAAACCAACCTATGATTATAAAAGGTGCAGGTGCAGGTGCAGATGTCACAGCTTCTGGTATTTTTGCAGATATTATACGGATTGGAAATTTTTAAACCTAACTATCACATCGAAATTGGTTCTCGACTCCACTCAAACTGACAGAAATTAAGAACAAATGAATAAAAACGAAATAAAAGTATTCTGCCCTGCAACTATAGCTAACATCTCTTGTGGTTTTGATGTACTTGGTGTTGCTTTAGATTCAGTAGGTGATGAAATGATAGTTCGTAAATCTTCTGAAATAGGAATCCGAATCACAAAAATAGAAGGTCAAGAACTACCCTTAGAGACTAAAAAAAATGTTGCAGGGGTTGCTGGTCTAGCACTACTGAATGCAACAGACTACAAAGAAGGCTTTGAAATAGAAATTTATAAAAAAATAAAGCCTGGTAGTGGTATCGGAAGCAGTGCTGCAAGTTCGGCAGGTGCCGTATGGGCTATCAATAAACTATTAGACACTCCATTTACAAAATTAGAACTAGTTAAATTTGCAATGGAAGGTGAGAAACTAGCAAGCAATGTTGCGCATGCAGATAATGTCGCTCCAGCAATTTATGGCGGTTTTACACTAGTGAGAAGTTACAATCCCTTAGATATTGTAGCCATTAATTCGCCAGAGCAATTGTTTGCAACAGTAATACATCCGCAAATAGAAATAAAAACAGCTGATTCTCGTAAAATTTTAAAAACCACTATTAGTTTAGAAAATGGTATAAAACAATGGGGGAATCTTGGTGGTTTGGTCGCTGGTCTTTTTACTGAAGATTACGACCTTATCGGTAGGTCTTTAGAAGATCATATTATAGAACCCTTGCGATCTATATTAATCCCTGGTTTTGATGAAGTAAAATCCGAAGCGGTAAAGTCAGGGGCTTTGGGTTGTGGTATATCGGGCTCTGGCCCATCAATTTTTGCTCTTAGCAAAGGAGAAGATACTGCTCAAAAAGTAGCAGAAACTATGAAAGGTGTATATCAAAATATTGGTATTGATTTTGACATACATGTGTCAAAAGTGAATCTAGAAGGAGTTAAAATAATATAGAATGCAGTTTTATAGTTTAAATAAAAAAGCCCCTAAAGTATCTTTTAAAGATGCTGTTATTAAAGGTATTGCACCTGATAAAGGATTGTATTTTCCTGAAAGTATTACTCCATTATCGAAGTCTTTTTTTGAAAAAATAGAAAACCTTTCTAATCAAGAAATTGCTTTCAATGCCATTCATCAATTTGTAAGTGAAGAAATTCCTAATGATAAACTAAAGGAAATATTAGCTACTATTTTGGACTTTGATTTTCCGGTGGTTGAAATAGAAGAAAATGTAGCGACTTTAGAATTATTTCATGGGCCCACTATGGCTTTTAAAGATGTAGGCGCTCGTTTTATGGCTAATTGTTTAGGCTATTTTTCCAAGGATTCTAATAATGAAGTGACCGTTTTAGTAGCCACCTCTGGTGACACAGGTGGTGCCGTAGCTAATGGATTTCTAGGAGTTGAAGGCGTCAAAGTTGTTATCCTCTACCCTAGCGGAAAAGTAAGTGATATTCAAGAACGACAGTTAACCACCTTAGGTAAAAATATAACAGCTTTAGAAGTTGATGGTACTTTTGACGATTGTCAAAAGATAGTTAAAAATGCTTTTTTAGATGAAGAACTATTACAAAAAATGCAATTGACCTCAGCAAACTCAATTAATGTAGCACGTTGGTTACCCCAGCTATTCTATTTTCTTTTTGCTTACAAACAAAAAAAACAAGAAGGAAAAGAAATTATTTTTTCTGTACCTAGTGGAAATTTTGGGAATATATGTGCTGGTATGGTGGCGCAAAAATTAGGAATGCCTGTTAAACATTTTGTAGCAGCTACAAATGTAAATGATACCATACCCGAGTTTATGAAAACTGGCGAGTACAATCCTAAACCATCAACGGCAACGATATCAAATGCAATGGATGTTGGTGACCCCAGTAATTTTATACGAATACGCCATCTTTTTAAAGACGATTTAGCACAAATTTCGCAGCGACTTTCTTCATTTTCTTTTTCTGATGAAGAAACTCGCGAAGCTATGAAACATATTTATAATACCTCAAAATATATAGCAGACCCGCATGGTGCTGTTGGGTATTTAGGTTTAAAAAAATATCAAAAAACACAGCCTAATACTTACGGAATCTTTTTAGAAACAGCACATCCTGTCAAATTTTTAGATGTAGTGGAAGAGGTTATTCCTGAAAAATTAGCAATCCCCTCGCAGATAGAAAAAGTGATGCATAAAAAGAAGAAATCTATTCATATAAAAACGTATGAAAATTTAAAAACCTTTTTAATTAATGCCTAATACAGAACCACTTTGTATTATAGATTTAAGCATACTAATAATTGTTTAAAATAATAAGTTTAAAACAATTTGTAATAGCGTTTTAATCTAATTTCGGAAGTACAAAATTAGTCAATGGACTTTGTTTTTTCATCATAGCTTCAATGCCTTCAGTTGTTCTTGGAGCCAAAGCAGATAAATTTACGGGGCCATTCTCTGTGATTAAAATATCGTCTTCAATACGTACTGCAATACCCCACCATTTTTTATCACAAGCGCTACCTTCAGGGATATAAATACCAGGTTCTACTGTTATCACAGTATTAGGTTTATAATTGCCATAAGTACCTTTATCATGAACATCTAGGCCTAAATAGTGGCTTGTCCCATGCGGAAAATAAGTTCTAGCTTCTGATTCATTTTTAATAATACCTAAAGCTATTAAACCTTCTGCTACCACTTTGTAAGAAGCTTCGCCAGGGGCTTGAAAAGGAGCTCCAACTGTACTTACCTTAATACCTGCCTCTTGAGCTTCATAAACAATATCGTATATCTGTTTTTGCTCAATCGTAAATTTTCCATTTGCAGGTATGGTACGTGTGACATCTGCGGTATACCCATGATACTCGGCCCCTAAATCCATCAAAACCAAATCATTACCTACTTCTGTTTTGTTATTTTCTATATAGTGTAGAATACAACCATTGTTTCCGCCACCCACAATTGAGGGATACCCTTCATATTCTGCTCCATATTTCTTATATACATATTCATGTACTCCTTGAATTTCTGTTTCAGACATATTAGGGTGCATTGCTTTCATTACCTCATTTTGACCTACTGCAGAAATTTCAATGGCTTTTTTTAGAAGAACCATTTCCTCATCTGTTTTAGTCTCACGAAGCGTATTCATAATTTCAGCTATTACATTTGAATCTAAATTAGTAGCATTAAGTTTTAAAGAAACTTTTTCTTTAGTATCATTTAAACCTTTATCATTAGAAGTAATAAAACCTTGCAATAACTCATCATTTTTTAATTCTTCATAAAAATTAAGATAGCGCTCTAAAGTGACTACCACATTAGCTCTATTTTTCTCATTAGCAGAATTTATCAAGTTATATAATTGTTTTTTAGTTGGATTATAATCTGACGGATAATCTGTTTTTTCTTTAAAAAATTTTATCAAATCAAAAAGGTCTGCATTTCCACTTTTGTCTCTATAGTCATTTTTAAAATCAAAAAAAGTAACCATATCAAAAGCTTTAAAATCAACAAAAGTATTTGCAAATTCTTTTCCATTAAATACCGTGTCAAAACCAAGTTGTTTTTTTGCTCCTTCTAATCCTAATCGTTTTCCATTCCATTGTTCTGCCCTTACATCGCGTTCTTGAACATATAAAATTTCGTTATAGTTTTTGCTCGCTCCATTTTGATTTTCAGAAAAAATAAGCAGAATCGCATTCGGTTCTTTATAACCTGTTAAATAATAAAAATCAGGATCTTGATGGTATATATAGTCTACGTCATTAGCACGGTTACGCTCCGCATTTGCAAAAAAAACTGCTACGCTGTTTGATGGTAACATTTCACGAACAGCTTCTCTTCTTTTTTTGTGAAAATCTGCGGATAGAAAATCTGTTGGCAATCCTTGTCCATTAAGTTGAATTGACACTAACAATGAAGTTGCAAAAAGTAATAAGGCTCTTAACATGAGTTCTAATTTTAAAGATGAAAAATAAATCATTTGAACAAGACTATAGGAAATTAAATCATAAAAATTTATCAAACTAGAAACTGCTTTATGGTAGATAATTTCAATAAATTTGTTTGAAACAAAAAATTTATAATGAAAAATACCGCTTTATCAAAAACTCATGAAGCTCTTGGAGCTAAAATGGTTCCTTTTGCAGGTTTTAACATGCCTGTTTCTTATGAGGGCGTAAATGTTGAACACGAAACCGTTCGCACTGGTGTTGGTGTTTTTGATGTTTCGCACATGGGAGAGTTTTTAATAAGTGGTTCTAATGCTTTAGACCTGATTCAGAAAGTAACTTCTAACGATGCATCAAAACTAACAATTGGCAAAGCACAATATAGTTGTTTCCCTAATGAAAATGGTGGTATTGTAGATGACCTTATCGTATATAGAATTAAAGAAGACCAATATCTTTTAGTGGTCAATGCATCAAACATTGAAAAAGATTGGAATCATATTTCTAAATACAATACTACTTTCAATGCAGAAATGCGTGATATTTCTGAAGACTATTCGCTTTTGGCTATTCAAGGCCCTAAAGCTGTTGAAGCAATGCAAGCTCTTTCCTCTCATGACCTTGGAGCTATTAATTTTTATAATTTTATTGTGGGTGATTTTGCAGGTGTAGAACATGTAATTATATCGGCAACAGGCTATACAGGCTCTGGCGGATTTGAAATTTATTGCAAGAATTCTGAAGTACAACAAGTTTGGGGTAAGGTGCTGGAAGCGGGGGCAGATTTCGGCATTAAACCCATTGGCCTTGCCGCACGAGATACGCTCCGTTTAGAAATGGGGTATTGCCTATACGGAAATGATATTAATGACAGTACTTCTCCACTAGAAGCAGGTTTAGGATGGGTTACAAAATTCAGCAAAGACTTTGTAAATAGTGAAGCCTTAGCAAAGCAAAAAGAAGAAGGGATAACCAAAAAATTAATAGCTTTTAAAATGGACGAAAAGGCTATTCCTAGAAACGGGTATGATATTGTTGATGCTCAAGATAATACTATTGGTACTGTTACTTCTGGAACTATGAGTCCTTCTTTAGGGATAGGAATTGGTATGGGCTATGTAAAAACAAGCCATGCTAAACTAGGAGAAAAAATACAAATTCAGATTCGTAAAAAAACAATATCGGCTACCATAGTAAAACCTCCTTTTTACAAAGTATAATGATAGATTTTCAAAACATTCTTAACGATATTGCAAAAGAAGCTATTGCTGAAAAAGATAAGGGCGTAGTAGCCAGTTATATTCCAGAATTAGCAAAAGTAGATAAGAATAAATTTGGAATTTCTTTATTAGACGATACAGGAAAAGTATATAAGGCCGGAGATTCTGGTGAGCAATTTTCAATACAAAGTATTTCTAAAGTTTTAAGCCTTTCAATGGCATTTAGAATTTTAGGAGATAATTTATGGAATCGTGTAGGTGTTGAGCCATCTGGAGACCCATTTAACCATCTATCCCTATTAGAAATGGAAAATGGAATACCAAGAAATCCTTTAATAAATGCCGGAGCAATTGTAATTGCCGATGTTCTAGTTTCGGAATTAAAAAATCCTAAAAAAGATTTTCTAAGCTATGTACAAAAAATAGCTGGCGATTCTAGTATTAGTTATAACAAAAGTGTAGCCCTTTCAGAAAAAAAGACTGGTTATAGAAACTATGCTGCCGCTAACCTAATTAAGTCTTTTGGCAACCTAGAGAACGATGTTGACCAAGTATTAGATTTTTACTTTCACCAATGTTCATTAACCATGTCTTGCGAGCAATTAGTTCGCGTTTTTTATATTTTTTCTAATAGAGGTAAATGCTCATTCAACAACTCTTACTTAGACTTAAATCAAGTCAAAAGAATTAATGCCATAATGCTAACATCTGGCTTTTATGATGAAGCTGGGGAGTTTGCATTTAAAGTAGGGCTACCAGGGAAAAGTGGTGTAGGCGGAGGTATTATAGCAGTATTGCCAAATAGGTTTTGTGTAGCCACTTGGTCTCCTGGTTTAAATGAAAATGGCAATTCTAAACTAGGCATGCAAGCCTTAGAAAAGCTAACCACAAGAAGTAGTCTTTCAATTTTTTAGTCCTTGAAAAAAAAGAAAAAGATTTTAATACTTGGTGCTAGCGGTTTTATTGGCAATGCACTATATAAAGAACTCTGCAATTATTTTGACACCTATGGCACATACTGCTTTAATAGCAGCTATACCAACAACAGACAATTTTTAAATTATAATATTACGGAAGATGATATTATACCACTCTTAGAAAAAATAAGACCAGACTTTATTATTTCTGCTATTAGAGGAAATTTCGCAGCACAAATTCAAGCCCATACTCATATCATGGAGTATGTAAAAAAGCAAAATTGCAAACTCTATTTTATATCTTCTGCTAATGTTTTTGATGCCTATAGTAAATACCCCTCATACGAAAATGATAAAACACTTTCTGAAAGTGTTTATGGTAGGTTAAAAATTAAAATAGAAAATATGATGATGCGTGTACCAAAAACAAAAATTGGTATTTTACGTGTGCCTATGGTTTTTGGCAATACCTCCCCCAGAATAAAAGAATTAAAAACACTATTGGACACTAATGAGCCCATAGAAGTGTTTCCTAACCTAATTATTAATGTCACCAATGATGACCGATTAACACAGCAAATACATTACCTTATCAATCAAGATAAATATGGTATATTCCACTTGGGGAGCACAGACTTAATACATCATCAAGATTTTATAAAAGAAGTAGTCAAACGTTTAGGGAATTATCATCCTACTTTAAAAAAAGTATATACTACTAATGATGATAGATATCTTGCAGCATTACCCAAAGAAAATAAGCTTCCAAAAAACTTAGGTATTACATGCCAAGAAATAATAAACCATCACTTAATGCAAGATTAAATTAATGTAACTTAGAATTATGATAAAAAAGCTAAGCGATAATCAAATACAAGAAAAACTATCCAATATTTCTGGCTGGTCCTATACTAATGGTTTTATTTCTAAAACCTATACATTCAAAAATTTTAAAGAAGCTTTTGCTGCTATGACTAGAATAGCTTTTGAATGTGAAGCGCAAGAACATCACCCCAATTGGGAAAACGTATATAATTCTCTAACCATAAAACTAAACACGCACGATGCAAATGGCATTACACAAAATGATTTTGACTTGGCGATTATCATTGAAAAAATAATCAATCCGTAATAGATTTTTAGTTGGCTTGTGTTTATCAGTAGGGTTTTGTTAATTTGTTTATATCCTTAAAAAATATTTGAAGTATGGGAAGAGCTTTTGAATTTAGAAAAGCACGTAAAATGAAACGTTGGGCAGCAATGTCTAAAGCCTTTACACGTATAGGCAAAGATATTGTAATGGCAGTAAAAGAAGGTGGCCCAGACCCAGACTCCAATTCTAGGCTTAGAGCTGTTATACAGAATGCCAAAGCTGCTAATATGCCTAAAGACAATATAGAAAGGGCTATTAAAAGGGCATCAGATAAAAGTCAAGGTGACTACAAAGAGGTGCTTTTTGAGGGTTATGCACCGCATGGCATTGCTATTCTAGTTGAAACTGCTACAGATAACAATACACGTACTGTAGCTAATGTGCGCAGTTATTTTAATAAATGTAATGGAAGTTTAGGAACCTCTGGCTCTGTAGAGTTTATGTTTGACCATACCTGTAATTTTAGAATAGCCTCTAATGACATTGACCCAGAAGAATTAGAATTAGAATTTATAGATTTTGGTGCAGAAGAAGTCTTTGTTGATGATGATGGAATTTTAATTTACGCTCCTTTTGAAAGTTTTGGGGCTATCCAAAAAGAATTAGAATCTAGGGAAATTGAAATTTTATCCTCTGGTTTTGAGCGTATACCGCAAGTAACAAAAGCTCTAAATGAGGAACAAACTGCCGATGTGGAAAAACTACTAGAAAAGATTGAAGAAGATGATGATGTACAAAACGTTTACCATACCATGCAAGAATAATATTAAAATAAACATTGTAAATCCTTATCTTTAATAACGACTTACACTTAAATACAAAGAAAATGCGTTCATTACTACTTTTACTTTTTGCCTTATTCGCTTTCAATACTGGGTTTTCGCAACAAATGAATCCTGATAAGTTGTTAGAAATAATGCAGAGAGAATCGGATACATTACAAGTAAACGGAAATTCTTATCAGTTTATAGTAGATAATACCATGCTAATTTGTGTTTTTGATGAAAGCGCAAATCGTATGCGAATTATATCTCCTATTGTAGAACGCGAAAAAATTGGCGAAGAAGAGTTATTAAATGCATTGGTTGCAAATTTCCACTCTGCTTTAGATGTTAAATATGCTTTAAGTGACGAAGTAATTTGGTCGGTTTTTATTCATCCACTCAGAGAACTATCAGAAGAACAAGTAGCAGATGCAATACAGCAAGTATATACTGCTGCTAGAACTTTTGGTGGGTCTTATTCGAGTACAAATTTAGTTTTTCCAGGAAATACTAAAAAGAATGAAAAAACTTTGCCTAAGGTTTTAAAGAAGACCTAGCTAGTAAAACTATATTCTGGTACTTTTCCCTTTACACCTTTAAAAAAAGACTTGTATAGCTTAAAATCTGCTTCTTTATTATCTGTTGTAGTGTGTGGTTTAGATATTACTATGCGCTTCTCTCCATAATCAAATGCAACCATAATAATAGGAACTTTTGCTTCTTTAGCTATGTAATAAAAGCCTGTTTTCCATTCCGCAACTTTTTTGCGTGTCCCTTCAGGCGATAATGCTAATCTAAATTTTTCTTTAGTACTAAAAATAGAAGCAATAGCTGTGACCGTATCGCTATTTTTGCTGCGATCTATTGATGCACCACCCATCCATCTAAAATACCACCCTAAAGGAAATTTAAAAAGGCTTTTTTTAGCTATAAAATTCATCTCTTCTTTCAAAACTCTACGAACTAGTAGACCTAAAAAAAAATCTATCCAACTCGTATGCGGAACTACAATAATCACAGCTTTTTTCACCTGAGGAAAATCTCCAACAAGATGCCAACCTAATACTTTAAAATAAATGAATTTTGCAAGGCTATGCATCGTATATGTACCTCATTTAAATAGCTAATTAGATTTTTTTGTAAATCGCTTTTAGTTTCTCGGCAGAGATTTTTTCTTTCCAATTGACTCCAAGTGCATTTTCCCATAAAGCACTCATAGAAAGAGAAATTGTTGTCATGGTATTAAAATCTTGGTCGCTAAGGTTTGCACATATTCCTTTAGGAAGTACAATGTTATGTTTTTCTTTCATTCTATTAAATAATTCAACACCCTCTGGATAATACTCACTTAAATGTTGAAATACCAAACAATTGCCTAAACCATGTTTAATGCCTAATAAATAAGAAAGACCATAGCTCATTGCATGTGCCACACCAACTTGAGAGTAAGCAATACTCATTCCGCCATGCCACGAAGCCATCATTAAATTTTCTTGAGATTCTATTTGATCTATATCATCTAAAAAGACCTCTTTACATAAATCCAGTGCCTTTTCGCCATAACTCTGGCTAAATGCGTTTATATAGGTTCCATTTAAAGATTCTATACAATGTATAAAAC
>CAZLUS010000087.1:0-10244 GCA_964562775.1 uncultured Flavobacteriaceae bacterium
TAGAGCATCTGACTGTTAATCAGAGGGTCCTTGGTTCGAGCCCAAGAGGAGGAGCAAAAGCAAAAAGAGCTACATAGAAAGTGTGGCTCTTTTTTGTTTCATTAACACCCATTGTAAATTAAAGCTTAGACCGAGTATTTCTACTTCTTTCAATTTTATTTAAAATCATAACAATGAAATCCCTGATACTTATTTTCTTGTGTATTTTACTTACTGGCTGCGGAAGTATTAAACCTACTAAGAATACAACTTCTAATGATTCAAATCAACTGGTTTTACCTCCCGATGTACCCTCTAATAAGTATTCTAAAACAAGACAACAGAAAAGAAATTAGAGCTTTGTTTTTCTAAAACCATGTAAAAACTGCCCCAGAAAGTGCTTTGGCAGTTTCTCATCTCCGGGGAACCCTAGTTTTAAGTCCCCACTATCTTCTGGGATATAGTTTGTTTTAAACAAGTAATCCCAAAGACTAAGACTAATACCAAAATTTACACCGTATTTACCTTCAGGGATTGTATAAGAATGGTGGTATAAATGCATTACAGGATTATTAATAATATATTTTAAAGGTCCCCAGGTAATTTTAATATTAGAATGGTTAAAATGGCCTATAGTAATTGCTATAAAATGAACTATATAAGCTTGCTCTGGTTCAAAACCCCCAAGGAGCATCACCCCAAAAGTTTTTAAGGGTTTATAGAGAATGTTTTCCATCCAATGGTAGCGTAAGTGTGCCGCAAAGCCCATTTCTTTTACACTATGATGCACTTTGTGAAACTGCCATAAAAAAGGAAGCTTATGTAATAATATATGCGTGAACCATTGCACAAAATCTAATACAATAAAAAAGACTAGTAGCTGTATCCACATTGGCCAAGTAGAAAGGTCTACAATAGCAAAAGTTTTAGCTGCAATACCAATATCATTAAATACTACACCTAGAATTTTATAGACACCACTAATGATTATAGTAAAAATGAAGAAATTGAAAAACATGTAAAAGCCATCTAACCAAAAGTCTTTTCTAAAAATAGATTGGTTTTTACGCCACGGGAATACAATTTCTAAAAGCCATACAAACAATGAAATGATAATTAGTCCCCAGAAATAATTTTGTTCCCAAGGCACATCAAACAAAATAGATTTTAGCGTCCAGTTTATGGTGCCATTAAAGGCATTTATAAATGCATCCAAGTAGCTGTTCATAATAAAAATTAGAACTAATTACTAAATTCTGTTTCAAGTTGTTCTAAAGATTTTCCTTTAGTCTCTGGCAATACTTTAAGTAAAATAAAGAAGCCTATGGCACCAATAATACCAAAGATAAAAAAGCTTATGGTATTGCCTAAATTTGATAGCTCCCAAGGGAATACTTGTTGTACCAACCAACTGGTAAACGAGTTTATAAAACCAATTACACCTATGGCTAGACCTCTATACTTATTAGGAAAAATCTCGGAGAGCATTACCCACATTACAGGGCCTAGAGAAAATGCAAAACAAGCAACAAAACCTAAAATTCCAATTAATACTAATACCGCATTCATTTCAATAGCTGCTTCTAAAATAGCACCATCATTTTTAGCATAAGTTTTAGTACCAAGAACGGCTTTCATTTCCCGTTTAAAAACAACATCACTATCATAGGTTTTATTAATAAAAGGAGTCAGTTTTTCGTTTATAGAACTGTCTAAAGTGCTAAGCTTACTTTCGGTTAGTTTGTATGTTGCTTTATTAAATCCATAGGCACAACATAAAAGACTTATGGCAATACCAGCAATGCCTACAAGCAAGAGCGGTCTACGCCCTACTTTATCAATTATAAGCATTGATATTATAGTAAATACGAGCGCAATTACACTTAATAATACCCCTTGCGCAAAAGCGGCATTGGTGCCAATACCTGTTTGTTTAAAAATAGAAGTAGCATAAAAGTAAATGGCATTAATACCTGTTACTTGTTGTAGAATACCTAGTGTAAGTCCTACTAAGAAAATAAAACGCAGTCCAGGTTTAATAAGTTCTTTAAGGGCAACTTTTTCTTTGTTTTTAGTACTAGCGATACTTGTGGCTATAGCAGTAGCTTCTTCTTCTGCTTTGTCTTTGTTGTGGAGCTTATTAAGAATAGTTTTTGCCTCATCAACTTTACCTTTTAAAAACAACCAACGCGGACTGTTAGGCACAAAAAACAACAGTATTAAATACAGTACAGCTGGTAGTAGTTCTATACCAAGCATCCAACGCCAAACACTTTCATCAGACAAAGAACTAGTTCCCGAAGTATTTAATTCATTGAGATAATAATTACATAAAAAGGCTGCAAAAAAACCAAGTACAATATTTAATTGTTGTGTTGATACGAGTTTACCACGATTTTCCGCACTAGATATTTCTGCAATATAAGTAGGTGCTAAAACTAGTGCAGCACCAAACGCAACACCACCAATCATACGTGCAATCCAAAGCATATCATAGCCTGTTGCATAGGCAGATAGTATTGCCGATAAGGCATAAAGAAAAGCAACAATCATCAAGATTTTTTTTCTGCCCATATAATCACTTAAACGCCCAGATATAAGCATGGCAATCATTGCGGAAAAAGAAGGGGAGCTTACAACCCAGCCTGTTTGTACATCATTTAAACTAAATTGAGGCCCTGCATAAGACATTACGCCAGAGATTATACCAGCATCAAAGCCAAATAGAAAACCACCTATAGAAACTACAAAAGCAATGAACCAGGTTTTTTTTGTTGAAGAAGTCATTTATTTTTTTTTGGTTGAGTGTAAAAAGATAGTAAAACCTTTTTGGAATGTAATGGTACAGCGATTAATTTAAAAAAGATTAAAATAAATGTTTCATCTTTTTCACCCATTTAATAGGGATGTTATATGGAGGATATCTTAGGGGAACGTCTAACCAATTTGCTCTTTTTAAAATAGATTTTTTGTGCGAAAACAAATCAAAAGAATGTTTGCCATGATAAGCACCAATACCAGAACTGCCAACACCACCAAAGGGAGCCTTTTTATTGGTTATTTGCATAACCGTATCGTTAATTACACCACCTCCAAAACTATATTTATTAAGGATTTTATTCTGAAATTTTTTACTTGTCGAGAAAATATATAAGCCTAAAGGTTTCCCATAGTTGGTGATATATTTTTCGATATCGGCTTCGTTTTCGTAGCTTATAATAGGTAAAATAGGGCCAAAAATTTCACCTTTCATAACCTTATCGGTTAAGCCCGAAGCATCAATAAGAGTAGGGCTAATATACTGGTCATCATCGTTTGTATTGCCTCCAAAAATAACCTTTTCGCCTTGCAACATTTCTTTCAGCCTTTTGTAATTTGCTTTTGTAGCAATACGGGCAAAATCTTTCGAATTTTCAATGTCCGTACCAAAGGCTTTTAAGATGCTTTTTTGCAAAGCTTCAATAAGCTCGTTTTTAATGTCTTTATGTGCCAAAATATAATCTGAAGCAATACAGGTTTGCCCTGCATTAAGAAATTTACCCCAAACAATGCGTTTAGCAGCTAATTTTATATTTGCTGTATTATCTACAATACAAGGGTTTTTTCCATTTAATTCTAAGGTTACCGGTGTAAGATGTTCGGCGGCACTTTTGTACACAATTTTACCAACTTTAGAGCTTCCGGTAAAGAAAATATAATCCCATTTTTGTTGTAAAAGCTCCTGCGCTATAGGAATGCCACCTTCTATAACAGTAACATGCTCTTCAGAAAACACATTCTTAATAATTTTTGCTATTAGGCTAGAGGTAACTGGCGTTAGTTCCGATGGTTTTATTACTGCGGTATTACCAGCTGCTATAGCTCCTATTAGTGGTGATATAGAAAGTAAAAAAGGATAATTCCACGGAGAAATAATGAGGACTGTACCGTAAGGCTCAGAATAGATATAGCTAGAAGATGGAAAATTAGCAAGACTAGATGAGGTGCGTTCTGGTTTGCTCCAAAATGCTAAATTATCAATTACATATTGTAGTTCTGATAATGCAAACTGCGTTTCGGCAGCTAAGCTTTCAAACTTAGGCTTTTTAAAGTCTTGAAATAAGGCATCACATATTTCATCTTCAGATTTTATAATTTCTTTTTTTAATTTTTGTAATGCTTGTTTACGAAATTTAAGGTCTTTCGTTTTTTGAGAAGCAAAAAAATCGTTCTGTTTTTTAATGATACTATGTGTCATTTAAAGCTATTTTTTACAGGGAATAGCTACAATATTATAAATTAGTACAATGATAGAAGAACTAAATGCAAACTTTGGGAATTTTTTTGAAGCTCCTTTGATTGAAGAAATTGCTGCTAATGGTACTTTTGTTGAGTTTAAAGAGGGTAAAAAGATTATAGAAATTGGGGAATATATAAAAGGTACTCCCTTACTGATTTCTGGAGTGATTAAGATTTTAAGCGAAGACAATGAGGGTTATGAGTTATTGCTGTACTACTTAGAGAAAGGCGATACTTGTAGTATGACTATGATTACTAATCCTGGTGAAACTAAGAGTAATATAAGAGCAATTGCCGAGACGGATGTAGCATTGATAATAATTCCTGTTCGTAAAACAGAAGAATGGTCCGCAAAATACAAATCTTGGCGCGACTATATTTTTAATAATTACCATGATCGTTTAAATGAACTATTGGCTGCTGTAGATAGCATCGCTTTTAAAAATATGGACGAACGCTTGTTGAACTATTTAAAAGAAAAAAGTCGTGTTGCCAATTCTAAAATTATAGTGAATACGCATCAAGAAATTGCATATGATTTACATAGTTCTAGGGTAGTGATATCAAGATTGCTAAAAAAATTAGAAGTTATGGGTAAAATAAACTTACATAGAAATCAGATTGAAATACTTGAATTATAGTTTGTAACCGTTGTTACAGTATAGTTTAAAAACCATAGTACCTTTGTAGTAATGCTAAAACGTCATTTTCCTATTTTAGACTGGTTGCCTAAGTACAAAAAGGTATACTTAACTGGAGATTTATCTGCCGGTCTTACGGTGGGTATTATGCTTATTCCGCAAGGGATGGCGTACGCATTAATAGCGGGTTTGCCACCAATATATGGCTTATATGCAGCATTAGTTCCTAACCTTATTTATGTTTTTACTGGTTCTAGTAGAAAATTAGCGGTTGGTCCTGTAGCCTTAGATTCTTTAATTGTAGGATCTAGTTTAGCTGCCATGAAACTGGCAAACATTCAAGATTATATAAGCATGGCTATTTTTTTAGCACTGTTTGTTGGCGCTATTCAGCTGGTTATGGGTTTTATGCGTTTAGGTTTTTTGTCCAATTTTTTATCGCGCCCTGTAGTTAGTGGCTTTACTTCGGCAGCTGCAATTGTAATAGGTATAAGTCAGCTAAAACACTTTTTTGGCTTAGAGATTAACGTAAATGATACGCTAAAAACTATTGTGGCTATTGTAACACAAATAACAGAAACTAATTTTTATGACTTGTCAATTGGTATAGCCGCTGTATTGGTTATTTTAGGTTTAAAAAAATTAAATCGGAAATTACCAGCTGCTATGGTAGTAGTCATATTGTCTATAATTGGCATTTACTTTTTTATGGTGAATGAAACAGATGTTCATATCGTAGGACAAGTGCCTGAAGGTTTACCAGGTTTTTTAATGCCGCAATTAGAAGTTAGCACTATAATTAAAGCTTTCCCTACAGCAATGGCACTTGCATTTATTGCTTTTGCTGAAGCTATGGCCATTGCAAAAGCAGTAGAAGATAAGAGTAATGCCTACCATACAAATTCTAATCAAGAGTTAAAAGCCTTAGGGATTTCAAATATTGTTGGGTCTCTATTTCAATCTTTTCCAGCAAATGCAGGTTTGTCTAGAACAGCAGTTAATGTAGATGAAGGTGCTAAAACAGGGATTGCTTCACTTATAAGCGTACTAGTAGTTGGATTAACACTGCTTTTTTTAACACCATTTTTCTACTTTTTGCCAAAATCTGTTTTAGGAGCTATTATTTTAGTCGCAATCTACGGACTTATAGATCTCAAGTATGCAAAGAAATTATGGAAAGAGGGTAAAGATGAATTTTACCTGTTAATAGTCACATTCTTAACCACGCTTTTTATAGGTATTTCTCAAGGTATTATTTTTGGCGTATTGTTTTCACTTTTATTATTAGTGAGTAGAACTTCGCGACCACATATAGCTATTCTTGGAAAGATAAAAGGAATGGAATATTTTAAAAATTTAAAACGTTTTCCAGAAGACACTGAGGTAGTTGATGAAATTTTAATGATTCGTTTTGATGCGCAATTATTCTTTGCTAATGTACACTACTTTAAAAAGGCATTATTACAAGAAGTGGATAATAAAGGAGCAGCTTTAAAATATGTTATTCTTAATGCAGAACCAGTAAATTATATAGATAATACAGCTATAAATCAATTAAAAAAAATTGTAGAAAAGCTAAATAAACAAGATATTACATTTAAAATTGCAGGAGCAATAGGGCCAACAAGAGACATTTTACATAAAAGCGGATTGGTTAATTTTATAGGGAAAGAGAATATTTATGTAAGAACGGCAGAAGCTTATGCGGATAGCTTAAAAAAAATAGGAAAATCACCCATACAAGAAAAAGTATCTTTACAATATAAATAAGAGAAGGATGAATATAGAGCAGATATATACAGGATGTTTAGCGCAAGGAGCTTACTATATAGAAAGTGAAGGAGAAGTTGCAATAATAGACCCACTTAGAGAGGTTAAGCCTTATTTAGAAAGAGTGGCTAGAGATAAGGGAAAAATTAAATATATTTTTGAAACGCATTTTCATGCAGATTTTGTGAGCGGTCATGTTACCCTATCTAAAGAGACTGGAGCTCCAATTATTTTTGGTCCAAATGCAAATCCTTCTTTTGAGGCAATGATTGCTAAAGATAATCAAGAGTTTACACTAGGAAAAATTACCATAAAAGTATTACACACACCAGGTCATACTATGGAAAGTACTACCTACTTGCTTAAAGATGAAAATGGAAAAGACCATGCCATTTTTAGTGGAGACACGCTATTCTTAGGAGATGTAGGCAGGCCAGATTTATCACAAAAATCAGAAACAATGACCCAAGAAGATTTAGCGGGCTTGCTTTTTGATAGTCTAAGAACTAAAATTATGCCTTTGGCTAATGATGTTATTGTATATCCTGCTCATGGTGCAGGTTCTGCATGTGGTAAGAATATGATGAAAGAGACGGTAGATACTTTAGGCAATCAAAAAAAGATGAACTATGCCTTACGAGCTAATATGACTAAAAAAGAGTTTATTGATGAGGTAACAGATGGTTTACTGCCCCCGCCTCAATATTTTCCATTAAATGTAAAGATGAATAAGGAGGGTTATGAAGATGTACAAGAAGTAATAGAAAGAAGTGTAAAAGCACTATCGCCTAATGCTTTTGAGGCCGCAGCAAATGAAACAGAAGCTATAATTTTAGATGTTCGTCATCAAGATAATTTTGCAAAAGCACATATACCAAGGTCAATTTTTATTGGCTTAAAAGGAAGTTTTGCCCCTTGGGTGGGAGCTCTAATAGCAGATGTAAAGCAACCTTTGCTTTTAGTGGTTGATAAAGGATTAGAAGAAGAGGCTATAACACGTTTATCTAGAGTAGGTTTTGATGGCACTTTGGGCTATTTAGATGGCGGTATTGAAGCATGGAAAAACGCAAACAAAGACTTAGATACTGTGGAGAGTATTTCTGCCGAAACGTTTAAGGATGCTTTAAAAAAATCGATTCCTATTTTTGATGTTCGTAAGGAAACCGAGTTTAGCGCTTCTCATATTGAAGAAGCAGTACTTACCCCTCTCGATTTTTTAAACGACCATTTAGCGCAATTCCCGAATAAAGAAGCTTTTTATTTGCATTGTGCTGGTGGGTATAGAAGTATGATTGCTGCTTCTATATTAAAAAGCAGAGGTATTCATAATCTAATAGACGTTGCTGGTGGCTTTGCAGCAATTAAAAAGGTTGGAATTCCTGTAACTGATTTTGCTTGTCCTACAGACCTCAAATAAGAATTACAACATAAAATGACTTTAATGAAAATAGGATTTCCTAAACTAATTGTAACTATTCTAGTATTGAGTGCATTTTCTTCTTGTATTGAAAAACAAAAGAAAAAGGATAATCCATCGTCTGGTTCAGATTGGGAACTAGTATGGGCAGATGAATTTAAGGGAAACACCATCAATACAAACAACTGGAATTTTCAGGTTTTAGAAGCCGGACATTTTAATGATGAGTGGCAGCGCTATACCAATAGTAGTGATAATGCATATATTGAAAATGACTACCTAGTTATTAAGGCGAATCACGAAAGTGATACTCATGGTATGAATCAATATACATCTGCTCGTTTAAATACAGCAAACAAACAGACTTTTAAATATGGTAAAATAAGTGCTCGAATAAAACTCCCTTATAGTAAAGGTATTTGGCCTGCATTTTGGATGTTGGGAGCAAATATTAATGAAAATGGAGGGGACACACCATGGCCTCAATGTGGCGAAATTGATATTTTAGAATTATATGGCACTAAAGACGATGCTGTTGTAGAGGCTAATATACATTATGCCGATTCACTAGAATCGCATAAAATGATGGAGACTGTTCCTTTTAAGTTAGAAGAAGGAAAATTTGCAGATGCATTTCATGTGTTTGACTTAGAATGGAATAAAAACCAGATATCGTGGTTTGTTGATGGTGAAAAATATGCATCGACACCAATTTCTGCAGCAGCACTTTCAGAATTTCAAAAAGAGTTTTTTATTCTTTTAAATGTAGCCGTAGGAGGTGCTTATGCTGGACGCCCCGATGAAACCAGTGTTTTTCCTCAATATATGTATATAGACTGGATACGAGTATACAAGAATAAAGAAGAATAAATGAAAAGCTCAGAAATTAAACACACTATGTTTAATGTGCCTAGATTAAAATATATTTTAATTTTCATTCTTTTTTTAGCTTGTCAAACCAATAAGGCACAAACCATACAAATTGTAGATAAAGCCGTAATTAAAACTCAAGTAATTGGTAAAAAAGTACAACTTATAGATGTACGAACTCCAGAAGAATATGCAGCTGGTAATATTGATAACGCCGTTAATTATAATATTGCTAATGAAGATACTTTCTTAATACAGATTCAAAAACTTAATAAAAACTTACCTGTTTATCTATACTGTAAAGCAGGGGTTAGAAGCAATAAGGCTGCAAAGCTTCTTGAAGAAGAAGGGTTTACCAAAATATTCGATTACGCCGGAGGTTATAGCGATTGGATTAAATCGCAATAATAAATTTTTAGCTGTGTAACTCTAGTTACAGTATTAGTCTAAAATTACTTTTAGATTCGCACTCGAAATTTAAAAATTGACAAAAGTTCCCCTTGGTATACATTCTTTGTTTACCGTTAAAACAATTGTCAATATTGTTGAACAATTGAATATTTCATTTTGAAAAAAAGCATGGGTCGTTTAGACCAAATAACAGGTTTTGTTACAGCTGCAATTGTAGTATTCTTATGCGTGTTATAGAAAACATAGTTTGGCAAAAATTCTATGTCTCTATTATGCATATTTAATTTTTAAACATTTAGTAATTGGAAAAAATATTAGACCCCTGGCCTTGGTATATATCTGGCCCTTTAATTGCCTTAATAATGGCAATGTTAATTTTATTAGGCAAACGTTTTGGAATGTCTTCTAATTTAAAAACGATATGTACTATTGCTGGTGCAGATAAGACATCAGATTTTTTTAAGTTCGATTGGAAATCTCAACGATGGAACTTACTAGTAGCATTAGGTGCTGTGATAGGCGGTTATATAGGTATGACTTTCTTGTCTAATGATACTGCTGTAGCCATTCACCCAAACACTATCCAAGCACTAACAAAACTAGGAATAGAAGACGGTGGTACTGCCTATATGCCTTCATCACTATTTGGCACAGAAGCATTTTTAAATGCTAAAACACTTATTATATTACTAGTAGGAGGGTTCTTAGTTGGTTTTGGAGCTCGTTATGCTGGTGGCTGTACTTCTGGTCATGCTATTTCTGGATTAAGTAATTTACAGCTCCCCTCTTTAGTAGCTGTATTTGGTTTTTTTATAGGAGGCTTAGCAATGGTAAATTTATTTTTCCCCTTTATTTTTTGATGCTATGCGAAGTATAAT
>CAZLUS010000088.1:0-5613 GCA_964562775.1 uncultured Flavobacteriaceae bacterium
ATTACTTTAGCCAAATACTTTTGCATGAGTACTTATAAAGAGAAGCTTAGTATCTTATCTGAAATGATAGCATTTGCGACAGTAAATAAATCTATTAAGGCGCAAGAATATAACTTTTTGGTTAGTGTATCTGAGCATCTTGGAATTGAAAAAACTGTTTTTGAAGAATTACTCCATAAAAAGGCAGAAAAAAAGGTGCTTAAAAATCAAACGGATAGAATTATTCAGTTTCATCGACTTCTTCTTTTAATGAATGTTGATGAGCATCAAACCAAAGAAGAGATTACTAAACTTTATAATATTGGTTTAAAAATGGGGCTTCCTCCTTCTGCTATTTCTCAAGTTTTAGAGATAATGCATCAATACCCAAACAACCTTATTCCTACAGATATTCTATTAAATATATTTAGAGCGCATTACAATTAAAGTCAAAATGACAGCTAATTAATACAATTTAATGACATAATGTCATTAAATTAGTGATGGTATGTAATTTGAATTAGGCTTAGAAAGTTTAATTAAAAATTAATTTATCATGAGTATAATAAAAAAGAATAATCTTGTATTTCCAACATTAATGAATGACATTTTTAAACCAGATTGGTTTGGTGGAATGGAGAATAATTACACAACTATTCCAGCAGTGAATATTAAAGAAAATGAAGCTAGTTTTTATTTAGAATTAGCTATTCCAGGTTTTAAGAAGAGTGATTTTAATATAGAAGTAGATGATGCTATTTTAACTATTTCTTCTGAAGTTGCATCTAAAGATGAGTCTAAGGATGGTAGTTACACGAGAAAAGAATTTTTGGTATCCTCTTTTAAAAGAGCCTTTACCCTCCCAGAAACTATAGATGAGAGCAATATAAAAGCCAATTATGAGGCTGGTATTTTAAGCTTGTCTTTGCCAAAAAAAGAAGAAGCTTTACCAAAACCAAAGCGACTAATAGAAATTGTATAAGATAACCGCAAGGCAACTATTGCTTTGCAGTTTGTTTAGTTGGTTAGTGTAGAAAGTGCTGCTCAAAAGAGCAGCACTTTTACTATTCTTTTTCCTGTAATATCTTTATTTCGTCACGTAATTTTGCAGCTTCCAAAAAGTTTAATTCTTTTGCGGCTTTTTCCATAGCTGTTCGTTTAGCTCTAATCATTTTTTCTTTTTGCTCTGGTGTTAGATATTCTAAATCTGGCTCAGCTGCTCGTAGTTCTTCTTTTTGAAAGTGGTAGGTGGATACTGAGTTTTTTGCTAAAGCGCTATCTAAACTTTTATTTAAAGCTTTAGGGGTTATATTATTTTTTGTGTTGTAGTTAATTTGTTTTTCCCTACGATAATTAGTTTGATCAATTGTTTTTTGCATGCTATTCGTGATTTTGTCTGCATACATAATAGCCAGACCATTTAAATTACGTGCTGCTCGACCAACGGTCTGCGTTAAAGAACGATTACTTCTTAAAAACCCTTCTTTGTCAGCATCTAGAATAGCTACTAATGATACTTCTGGCAAGTCTAAACCTTCTCTTAAAAGGTTTACACCAACAAGCACATCAAAAATACCTTTGCGTAAATCTTGCATAATTTCTACTCGTTCAAGCGTATCTACATCACTATGAATATAACGGCAACGAATATCAATACGCGTAAGGTATTTTGTTAACTCTTCTGCCATACGCTTGGTAAGTGTAGTTGCCAAAGTACGCTCGTCTAATTCTACACGTTTTTGTATTTCTTCAATTAAATCATCAATTTGATTTATACTAGGTCTTACCTCAATAATTGGATCCAAAAGCCCAGTAGGTCTAATCACTTGTTCTACGTAAACTCCTTCTGTTAATTGCAATTCGTAATCGGCAGGAGTTGCACTTACGTATATCACTTGATTTTGGAGCACTTCAAATTCTTCAAATTTTAAAGGTCTATTATCCATTGCGGCAGGGAGTCTAAATCCATATTCTACCAGATTTTCTTTTCTAGACCTATCGCCACCATACATAGCATGTACTTGCGGTAAAGTCACATGGCTCTCATCAATAACCATTAAATAATCATCAGGAAAATAGTCTAAAAGGCAAAAAGGTCTAGTGCCAGGGTCTCTACCGTCTAAGTATCTAGAATAATTTTCGATACCAGAACAGTAGCCTAATTCACGAATCATTTCTAAATCGAAGTTTGTACGTTCTTCAATGCGTTTAGC
Organism: uncultured Flavobacteriaceae bacterium; assembly: GCA_964562775.1. GTDB lineage: Bacteria > Bacteroidota > Bacteroidia > Flavobacteriales > Flavobacteriaceae > Croceitalea. The sequence continues at coordinate 2,193 of CAZLUS010000088.1, forward strand.
TTCAAGAGGTCTTGCAATATCTTTAAAATAGTCGATTTGCTTAACCAAATCATCTTGGATATTATGAATAGCATTTTGCAATATGTCTGGTGATGTTACAAACATATTAGCAGGATAGATATTTAAATTTTCATAAACCTCAATAACTTTATTATTGAAAGGGTCTAAGGCTTCAATTTCTTCAATTTCGTCTCCAAAAAAATGAATTCGAAAAGCATGGTCAGCATAGCCAGGGAAAACATCAACCACATCACCTTTTACCCTAAAATTTCCATTTTTAAAATCAGCAGTAGTTCTAGAGTATAAACTTTGCACAAGTTGGTGCAAAAGCTTAGTTCTAGAAATTACTTGATCTCTATGAATTGAAATAACATTTTTTTGAAATTCATCAGGATTTCCAATACCATATAAACACGAAACCGATGCTACAACAAGTACATCTCTTCGTCCCGATAATAATGAGGAAGTAGTGCTTAAACGAAGTTTTTCTATATCTTCATTTATAGATAAATCTTTTTCTATATATGTACCACTGGTCGGAATATACGCTTCTGGTTGGTAATAGTCATAATAAGAAACAAAGTACTCAATCGCATTTTCAGGAAAAAACTGTTTAAACTCAGAATATAATTGTGCTGCTAAAGTTTTATTGTGTGCTAAAACCAATGTAGGTCGTTGTAATTCTTCAACAACATTAGCTATTGTAAATGTTTTACCAGAGCCTGTAACGCCAAGTAGTGTTTGGTGCTTTTCTTTTGTATTAACACCATTTACAAGTTGTTTAATAGCTTGCGGTTGGTCACCAGTAGGTTTAAAACCTGAAACTACTTTAAATTTCATAAAGTAAAAATACTAAAGGACAAATGAAAAGAGCCTGATGATACTATTATCTTTTTAAGGTGAAATTACCTTGTATTTCTTTATTCATATTATCTATAGCTTTAAACCAATACCCGCCAGATGGTAGAGGTCTTCCATTAAAAGTACCATCCCATCCCAACGATTCTTGGTTTATTTGTTTTAAAAAAGTTCCAAACCGATCAAAAATAAGTATACTGTTGAAAATAATTCTTTCTCCATCGATAGGTTGAATAAATTGCCAATAGTCATTTCTTGAATCTCCATTGGGTGTAAAAAATTTAGGAAAACCTTCAACGGTTATATCTTGTGTAAAAGTTTCTTGGTCTATTCCACATCCATTTTTATCTCTTGCATAAAGCGTATGCGAACCAGGGCTTACCGCATTAAAGACATTGCTATCTTGATAAGGACCATTAATATCATCAATTGCATATTCATAATCACCAGAACCACTTGCTTCTACAACAATAGTAATGCCAAGAGCAGTCTCTGAAATTTGTAAATTATTAATTATAGGACCTTCGGAAGAGATGACCTCAAAATCAAAAAATGAAGAGCAAGTAATTGTACTTCCTGATGGTGAAATTAAATTGAAAGCTTCTAACCTATATTGCCCATTTTGAGTGATTGTAACATTTTCTCCTTCGATTAATAAAGATTCTCCACCAAGATTATTTATACTAAACCATCGATAACCATCCGCTCCTATTGGAGCAGTTAGCTCTAATGCACCTTCGTTTTCGCAAAAAACAAACAAATTGTCAAATTCAAAATTAGGATTTAAGGTTATTAATTCTCCAGTTGCTGGATCAAAAAATGGGCCGCAGCCCAGTACGGTAGAAAAGGATTCTTGTATACAACCAATGGCTTCACCAGCTTCGTTAAAAGGTACTATAGTAATAAAAAATGTTCTATTAGGCTCAAAATCTAATACAAGGGTAGAAGTGGTAAAAAATGCAGTATTATCAAGGATATCTGTAGCTAAAGGGCTAGTGCCAATGGTAATTCTATAGCCAGCAGCTCCAGGCACTTCTTCCCACTCTACCAAAGGAGTTAGTGGTACATTTGTTTCGCCATTAAACGGAGATATAAGTCTTGAGCAATTGGGTAGGCTATCTATTTCTCCTGTAGTAAAGCTAATTTCCTCGCAATTTATTGCATCCCCGTTTTCGTTTCTTGCTATTATTTGTACAAATAGTAAGGTATTTGGTGGAAGTTCTCCTGGTGGATTAAAGTTTAAATTAGCAGTATTGAGGTTTGCAATATCTCCAATACCTGATGCTGTACCGACAATTACATCATAATTTGTAGCTCTTGGGGCAAAGTCCCATAAGATATTTGTAAATACACTTACATTGGCTTCACCATCAAAAATATTTGAAACAATAGTGCAATCTGGAACGGTAGTGACATCTTCCGTTATGAAACTTTCAGAGGGACAGGTGATGTTAGGTTGATTTAGAAAAAAAAGACTTATGGTTACATAAATTTGAGTAGTTTCAGGTAATCCAGTAGGTGGTATGAAGCTAGTTGCACTACCTACATTTCTTTGGTTTATTATATCTGTTCCGCCATCCGTTGTTCCAATAGATATAATATAACCAGTAACACCTACAATATTTTGCCATGTAATAGTAGTATTAACAGACACATTAATATCACCATTCAAAGGACTTGTTAATGTAGGGCAGTCTTGTCCATAGCTATAGACTATATTTAGTACTATTATCGTAAACAATAATTTTTTTAACATTTTAAAACCAAATAGGTTAGACTATCTTTTTAAGGTAAAATGCCCTTTAAATATTCTGCCGTCTTCTAAAGTTACGCTAAACCAATAATCAGATTCTGGTAGTTGGTTGTTATTATTAGTACCATCCCAACCTTCCGATGCTGTTCCAAATTGTGTAATTAAATTTCCAAAACGACTGAAAATGGATACTGTAGTGTTGAATTGAAATTCGTTGCTTATCCCTTTTATTTGCCAAGTATCATTTATATCGTCTCCATTAGGAGTAAAGAACTTTGGGAAACCGACTACCGAAATTAGTTCTTCAGAAATACCACAATTATTCTTATCCCTTACAAATACTGTAAAGATTCCTGGCGCTATATCATTGAATATGTTAGCATCTTGGTATACGATATCATCCAATGAGAATTCATAATCTCCATCGCCAGAAACTAAAATTTCAACCCTATTATTATCGGTTATATCTTGTATTAATACATCTTCTATTATGGCTCTATTAGAAGGTATTACTTCAAACTCTGTAGTAGTGGTACACATTACTACTTCATTGTTTTGGTTAAAAATATAGCCTACTTCTAATTCGTAGAATCCAGCTTCGGAAATAATAAAATCTTGAGAATTACTTGTCTGGCCATTACTATTGCTAGTAGACCATCTATAAAAATCAAAACCAGGTTCAGCAGATACAACAAGAGGAGGCCCATCCGTGCAAAATAAGACCTGCTTAGGAAAATCTATTGTTGGAGTGGGGTTAACCAGTAGATTAATCTCAACAACACTATCACATTGGTTGTCATTTTCTATTCT
>CAZLUS010000088.1:5713-10171 GCA_964562775.1 uncultured Flavobacteriaceae bacterium
GTTAAAACTAGATTAGGTGTTTCTGGCAACTCATTTACCACTATAATTGCCTCACCTATTATTGGACAAGCCATAGAATCTTGTAGGGTTATTTCTAAACGATATAATCCACTATCTTCTTGGCTAGCATTTTTTATTGTTAAAATTGGACCAAAATTATTAATAGTAATGCCGTCTCTTTGCCAATGATATGTTGCACCAAGTATATTTTCTGTTTCTAAGGTAAACGCTTCTCCTTCGCATAAAGCTAAAGAATTACTTGTTGAGCCTTCTGTATTTTGTATTAAGGGTATTTTGTCAAAGAAAGATTGAATGAAGGGAGGAAGACCTTGTGTGCCTGTTTTGCCATTTAAGCTTATAGCATTATGGATATAGTTAGCCGCTTGCCCCTTTTCGTTAGGGCTTTCGATAACACCTAAAAAGGGCGTACCTTCTGAAAATCGCTCTGTAATGGTTCTGTATATTTTTCCATTTACTCCTAGTTGTAAAGCTCCTCTGTAAATAGGTCTTTCATCTATTATTATTTGCGAGTTTTCAATATTATTATCTAATAAATCAAATTGTATTAAAGAAGAGGAGTGCACACCAACTTGATTAGCAGGGGCATTATTGGAAGCTTGTACATATAAAAATTGTTGGTTTGGAGAAAACTCTATACCATAAGGAAACTTATTTATAGCAGCTATAGCTATATTTTGCTGGTTGAATACTTGTCCAGTATCTTTATTAAAATCATACAAAAACAAGCCATCAAAAAAATTAGCGCTAGCGAGTTTTGTTCCATCTGCGTTAAATTTTATATAGCCTCTAGGGTCTTCTAGGGCTATATCAAAAGAACTTTTTACAGGATTATTCTGTACACCATCCTTATTTACCTCAAATGCGTAGTAGGTATCTAAAGGCTCTTCACTATTTGCATTCTCTGAGCTAAATGCCATAACCCAAATAGATTCCTCAAAACAGTCTTTAACTACTGCCGTAATTTTTTCTGAACAATAATCTAAAAGATTAATATTTTTTTCAATAACGGCACCATTTCCGTTATCTTGAGTCATATCTACAATGGAGTAGTTGAAGCCTAGGTTAGGGTCTCCTTCAAAAGCAGATGTATCTACCGTAAAAATAAATAAAATGTCTTTGTTATCTGGTTTTGGTATTATTATAGCAGATTGTGTACTTGATGGGTCACCATAAAGATTATTACCATTAACCATAACATCATGGTTTTTATTGAACACATTTATGCCATCTGTATAAAATAATAAGTTGCCAAAACTATCTGAAATTGTGGAGCAACCTTCAAAAGTATCTAGTTTACCATCTGTGAGGGCGGTTACAGTTCCATTATTTTCAAATTTAATACCTGCACCTTGTCCAAAATACCAATTATTGGTTTCTCCTTGCGCATAGATAGTACATGGGAATATTAATATAGCAATTATGAAATAATATTTTCTAAGCATTCTCGAGTATAGCCAAATGACAATATACTACAAATCACGCTTTTTTAATAGGGCATAGGATAAATAGATAAAAATAACTGTCCAGATGAGGACAATTAAGATTTCATACCAATGTACTTGGAAATCAAACTTAAATTCTTCTCCTATTTGATTAGCAACATTTTGCACAGCACTTAATCTAGAGAATGGTTCTTTAACTAAATTAAACATTGCGTTTAAAGGGAAAAAGCCCATGACGACATCTGTTCCTTCACTATCTAATACTTTCCACCTAAGCATTCCTCTAACAAAACCTTCAAAAATTTGCCATAGTATTAGAAAACCTAATGCAAATGCTGATCGTTTCACAAAAATTCCTAAAAACAAACAAAAAGAAAAGAAGCCAACTAGTTTAATAAAGAAAGCAAAAACAAATTCTAAGTCAGAAAAAATTATAGATATCTCATTATAATCAGAATAAACTAGCCCTAATATTAATGAGACAACAAATACAAATACTGTAGATATTAATGAAAAGGATATAACAGTTAAAAATTTAGAGAGTATAAATTCTTTTTTAGAAAGGCCATCTATTAAATTCTGCTTAATTGTTTTGTTACTATATTCATTTGCCATCATTGATACAATAACAATGGCAAGAAATAGCTTAAAAAAAGCGGTAATAAAAGTATTAAAATGCCATATGTAAGGAAAGTTGAAAATGCCCTGTTCTGCTAAATGGAATTTTATTGGGCCAATATCAAATTTAATGGCAGCAACTAATGCTATTGATGTTAACAATACAAAATAGGAAAGGATAAGCACTTTGCTTGCTCTATTATTCCAGAGTTTAATAAATTCTATTTGTAATAAACGTACCATGGCTAGTTAGTTGTTTTTAGTTAGTGTTAAAAATTGTTCTTCTAAACTTTCCTTCCTTTTTACAAGATGTGAGAGTACTAAACCTTTTTTAAACAAGACTTTATTTAACTCTTCTGCATTCATTTCTTCTTTTAGGTATGCAGTTACTATTCCATTAGTAATTTCAACTTTTCCAAAAGATGCATTTTTCTCTAAATAGGATTGTAGTGTTTCCATATCCTCTGTACGTAATTCAAAAAAGCCATGACTTGCTAGCATACTATCTACGGGACCGGCATATAGTTTTTCTCCTTTCCTAAGTATAACTACATGACTACATACCTTTTCTACTTCGTCTAATAAATGCGATGCTAGTAAGATGGTAGTGCCTTTAGCAGCAATTTTTTGAATAATTTCTCTAATTTGATGTATCCCTTGTGGGTCAAGACCATTAGTAGGTTCATCTAAAATTAATATTTCAGGGTCGTTTAACAAAGCAGAAGCAATAGCTAAACGCTGTTTCATTCCTAAAGAATATGCTCTAAACTTACTGTCTTTACGATCAAGAAGGCCAACTAATTCTAATTTTTCATGAATCTTTTCTTGAGACACTTCTTTAATTTTACAGACGAGCTTTAAGTTTTGCACTGCTGTCATATAAGGATAAAAATTAGGACGCTCTATAATGGCTCCTACTTTTTTTAAAGCTTCATGGGTTGAGGTATTACCATTAAACCAGCTAAATTCACCTGCTGTTTTATTTACAACATTTAATATGATACCTAGAGTTGTAGATTTACCGCTACCGTTTGGTCCTAAAATACCATATACACTCCCTTTTTCTATATTGAATGATAGATTTTTTACAGCAGTTAAATGACCAAATTTTTTTGTGAGATTGTTTACGGTTAGTATTGTTTCCAATGGCGAATCGTTTTTTGGTTAGTTTATATTAACTTGACGAGAAGTTGTCATTTTTGTTACAAAACTAATGTAATAATTCGCACATTAATTTGAATAAGTGATGTATAAAAGTGGGTGGTATATTAATAAAATAGCCCTAAAAAAAATCATTTATAAGGCTATTTTATTAATATAAAATTTAACGATATAGCGTAAAGTTACCTAAAAATTCGCGTTGATCTTCTTCTCCATTTAATTTTATAACATACCAGTAATCACCAGTTGGTAAATTATGAGCCTTATATAGCCCATCCCAGCCTGCACGATTATCCTCAATTTCGTATACCTGTCTTCCGTAACGATCATAAATTTTAATAAAGATGTTTGGATATGGTTCAATATTTCTTGGTAACCATAAATCATTTACACCATCGCCATCTGGAGTAAAGAATGTAGGTATTTCAATATCGATAAACTCAATAAAAATGGTTGTAATAGATTCGCATCCGTTTGCATCAACTACTCTTACCGTATACGTGTCTGTTTCTGTAATGTAGAATGTATTATCATTACCATTATCAGTATCGTTAAAGAAATAAGTATAATCTTCTCTTCCCCCTGATACGATTGCTGTTATTTCGTTTATGCTTTGTTCTTCTGCAACAACCAATAGAGGTAAAAATTCTTCTACAGTAAAGTCAACAGTGTTGATACAACCATTAGCATGGGCAATTGTCACAAAATGATCACCTGGGCTTAGATTATCAAAGTTTGGTTCCAAGACCATATTATTTGGATCATTAGTATCCAAACCATATAGAACATCTGTTTGTACTGATGGGTCTTCGAAAGTAAGTTCTAAACGATTGCTAGGGGTATCACCAGTACATTCGTAAATTACTTCGGGCGTTACATTTAGATTTGCACCAGCTTCAATCTCAATAATTTCATTAATAGTACAACCATTAGCGTCTCTTACAAAAACAACGTAAGTATCACTTGCAAGGCTATCAAAAGTTAGTATCCCTTCTACAAAATCATCGTCATTATTACTATTTATACTTGTACTGTATGGCGCAGTACCACCAGTTATAGTTAATGTAATTGTACCATCTTGATCTCCTGAACATATTTCTGGGGTTGCAGTAAAGGTCATTTCTAAAGCTTCAGGTTCTGTAATTGTAAACTCAATAAATTCAAAACAACCATTAATGTCTTGCACAATTAATTCATAATCACCGGCAGCTAATTC
>CAZLUS010000089.1:0-10005 GCA_964562775.1 uncultured Flavobacteriaceae bacterium
GCTTCAAAAAGCGTTTCAAAATGTTTAAGCAATTTTTGTTTAACTTCTTCCATATTCACTTCCTTTTTTCCCAATTCTACATTTAAAGAAGTAACCGCTTTATCTTTTATGCCACAGGGTATCATTAAATCAAAATACCCTAAATCTGTATTTATATTAAGTGCAAAACCGTGCATCGTCACCCAACGAGAAGCTCTTACCCCCATAGCGCATATTTTTCGCGCAAAAGGAGTGCCTACATCTAACCAAACTCCTGTTTCGCCTTCAGAACGTTCGGCTTTTAGCCCATATTCAGATAAGGTAAGAATTACCATTTCTTCTAAAAAACGAAGGTATTTATGTATGTCTGTAAAGAAATTATCTAAATCTAAAATAGGATACCCCACTATTTGCCCTGGACCATGGTAGGTAATATCTCCACCTCTATTAATTTTATAAAATGTAGCTTCTTTTTCTTTAAGCTTGGCTTCACCTACCAATAAATTATTGATGTCGCCACTTTTTCCTAAAGTATACACATGTGGGTGCTCTACAAAAAGAAAATGATTAGGAGTCTCTAGGTGTGTAGCTTCTCTCCTATTCTTTATTTTAAGGTCTATGGTCTCTTTAAAAAGCTCCTCTTGGTAATCCCAGGTTTCTTTATAGTCTTTATTCCCTAAGTCTTGTAAAAGGACCTTCTTGTTCATTTTACAAAGATACAAACGTGAGCTTAGTCCTCAAGTTCTATCTCTAGGTTCATCTTCTCAGGGGTTTTCATCAGATCAAGAAAATTAACTTCGTAAATCATTGTTTTTCCATCTATGGAATATGTAGCTTCTTCTACATTTACACTTTTTATATGCCTAGGAAAATGATATTTAAAGGTATATGTAGAACCTGCTAAAAACATTTCGGCACTTGCAATACTATCCAAACTTTTCTCAAACAGCTCCTGGTCTGTAATTCTTGTTACCCTAGAAAATGTATTCCCAACAAAATTATAATTAACCTCTGTTGCGTCATTTGAAAAACCCATGGGTGGTGCTTGTGATGTATCACTACCTGGCTGTGGGCCAAGTGAGCTTGCGTTTTGAAAAGCATTTAACGCATCTTTTATCTGGGACACTTGCTTAAACTCACTAAAAAGTTCAAACTTCATTAGCTGCTCTTCTGGCTTCATAAGTATATGCATACTAAAAGGTTCTAATTTTTTTAGTTTTTCTTGCTCCGCTAAGGGTAATTTAGAAATACTATCGCTCTTCTCTAGGAAAAATTCTTTAAAAACAATAGTAGAGTCAACAGCCTCTTCTTGCTTTAAACTATCTAAAGAGCCTATCATAGTCATGAGTTCATTTCCATCAAAATTTATAGAAAATTTACCCGAACCATCATCATTAACATGAATCTCTTCGGTAAAATTACATGCCGCTATAAACCCTATTAACACTAATAGCATAAGGTATTTAACTTTTTTCATAAGTACTTAGTTGGTGTTATTTAAGATTACTAAGGCTGCAATAACCCCGGGAACCCATCCGCAAAAAGTTAAAAGTAAAACAATTAGAAAAGACCCACAACCTTTTCCTATTACAGATAAAGGCGGAAATAGTATGGCCAAAAGGACTCTCCAAAAACTCATAATTCGATTTTTAATTGATGTATCTCATTAGTCTACAAAACGGAACATATGTTACAAAATCTATTATAGATCGACTACCAATTGAACGAATTAAAACTTTAAAGATTCTACCATTAAAACTATCTTCGCGTTTTAATTTGGTTTAGCAATGCAGTTATCAGAACAAGAAATCGTACGTAGAGAAAAATTAACTAAGCTAAGGGAAATGGGCATTGACCCCTATCCTGCTGCTTTATATCCTGTAGATGCCACATCTAAGAGCATAAAGAACGATTTTAAAGAAGATAAACAGGTGGTGATTTCTGGTCGATTAATGTCTAGAAGAATTCAAGGAAAAGCTTCTTTTGCTGAGCTGCAAGATAGCGAGGGCCGTATTCAAGTATATTTTAATAGAGATGAAATATGTACTGGCGAAGATAAAACCCTATACAATGATGTCTACAAAAAGCTTTTAGACATAGGTGATATTATTGGTATAGAAGGTACGCTTTTTACCACTCAAGTAGGTGAAAAAACAGTGATGGTTAAAAACTTTTCACTCTTAAGTAAAGCATTGCGACCGCTACCATTACCAAAAGTTGATGCAGACGGAAATACTTATGATGAGTTTAACGACCCAGAATTACGGTATCGCCAACGCTATGTAGATTTGGTGGTTAATCCACATGTAAAAGAAACCTTTATAAAGCGTACAAAAATCACTAATAGTATTCGCGAATTCTATAATGAACGTGGCTATCTAGAGGTAGAAACACCTATTTTACAACCTATACCAGGCGGTGCAGCTGCACGTCCTTTTTTAACACACCATAATGCTTTAAACATTCCATTGTATTTACGTATTGCAAATGAGTTGTACTTAAAACGATTAATTGTTGGTGGTTTTGATGGGGTGTATGAGTTTTCTAAAGATTTTAGAAACGAAGGAATGGATCGTACGCATAATCCAGAATTTACGGTAATGGAACTATACGTTGCTTACAAGGATTACCATTGGATGATGGATACTACGGAGCAACTACTAGAAAAAATTGCAATAGATGCCAATGACACCAGTAAAGTAAAGGTTGGTGAAAATGAAATTGAATTTAAAGCTCCTTATGCTAGAGTTCCTATTCTAGAAGCTATAAAAATTCATACTGGTGAAGATGTTGCCGGAATGGGAGAGGTAGAACTACGTGAAACTGCTAAAAAATTAGGCTTAGAAGTTGATGAAACCATGGGTGTTGGTAAATTGATTGATGAAATTTTTGGCGAAAAATGCGAGCATCATTATATACAACCCACATTTATAACGGACTACCCCAAAGAGATGAGTCCGCTTACCAAAGAGCATCGTGATAATCCAGCACTTACAGAACGTTTTGAGCTTATGGTTAACGGTAAAGAATTGGCCAATTGCTATTCGGAGTTGAATGACCCCATTGACCAGCGCGAACGTTTTGAAGACCAGCTTAAACTGTCTGAAAAAGGCGATGATGAAGCCATGTTTATTGACCAAGATTTTATACGTGCCCTAGAGTATGGTATGCCCCCAACCTCAGGTATTGGAATTGGCATTGACCGCTTAGTGATGTTAATGACCAACAATTCTTCTATTCAAGAAGTCTTGTTCTTTCCGCAAATGCGCCCAGAAAAAAAGAAAGTCGCCTTAACCGACGAAGAAAAAATACTTTTAGACATTCTAAAAACCGTGGAGGAAATGCCCCTAGCCGATTTAAAAGCTAAAGCAGGGCTTAGCGGTAAAAAATGGGATAAAAGCACTAAAAACTTATCCAAACTTGGTCTCTTTAGCGTAGAAAAACGAGAAGACGGTTTGTTTGCAAAAAAAATAGATTAGCATATAGGACGATAGATTAAATTTTAGTTTTCGTTTATTTAATTTATTTTTAGCAAGCATGCATCTAATTTTATAGCGGGATGCTATTTTTAATAGCTACTATTTTATGAAAGCCAAAACCATAGGACTTATACTTGGTCCCTTACTTTTTATACTCCTTAACCTTTTTCAAATTGAGTTTACGTCTCCTAAAGGCGATGCTGTAATTTCTGTTGCTCTTTGGATGCTCATATGGTGGATCACAGAAGCAGTATCTATTTCTGTAACTGCACTACTCCCATTATTATTATTTCCATTATTAAAAATAATGCCCATAGGTGATGTTGGGGCTAATTACGGTAGTCCTATTGTATTTTTATTCTTTGGAGGCTTTGTTATGGCATTAGCCTTAGAAAAAGTCAATCTTCATAAACGTATTGCCCTTAACATTATAAAGCTAACAGGCACAACACCTAATAAAGTTGTTCTAGGATTTATGATAGCCACAGCTGCATTAAGTATGTGGATTAGTAATACCGCAAGTACTGTGGTGATGTTACCCATTGCTTTATCCGTAATTAACCTATTAATAAATGATGAAGATGGTTTTACTAAAAGTGATAAAAATTTTGCGCTAAGCGTAATGCTAGGCATCGCTTTTTCTGCAAATGCTGGTGGCATTGCTACCGTAATAGGTACTCCGCCTAACTCTGTATTAATAGGATTCTTAGAAAACGAGTATAACATTCAAATTTCATTTTTAAAATGGATGACTATAGGGCTTCCGTTTTCAATAGTAATGATAGCCATTACCTATTTTGTTTTGGTAAAATGGATGTTTCCTAATAAGGATTTAAAATTCAATGCATCCAAAGAAGTTATTCAAGTAGAACTTGAAAAATTAGGGGTAACCTCTAGAAAAGAAAAAATGGTCTTAGTCATTTTTGGGGTTACCATATTCTTATGGATTTTTAGAACATTAATTAATAACATATTTCCTGGTCTTGGGCTTTCTGATACCATGATTAGTATTTTTGCTGCAATATCCTTATTTACCATACCCTATAATCTAAAAAAACGAGAATTCCTTATTGAATGGAAAGACACCTCGCAATTAGCATGGGGAATCTTAATTCTTTTTGGCGGAGGGTTGGCTCTTGCCAAAGGCATGTCCGTAAGCGGTATTGTGGATATTATAGCTGATGTAATAGCCAGTAGTGATATTAGCATAATTCTTACTGCATCCTTACTCATACTATTAATGTTATTTATGACGGAGTTAATGAGTAATGTAGCTTTAGTAGCTGTTTTAGTCCCTGTTGTTGCGGGTATCGCTATAGGTTTAGAAATACCTATTCTTTACTTATTAATTCCTGTAACTATGGCAAGCAGTTGTGCCTTTATGTTGCCCATGGCAACTCCGCCAAACGCTATTGTTTTTGCCAGCGGTTATGTAACTGTACCCCAAATGGCTCGGGTTGGTATTTTATTAAATCTAATTGCAGTAGCTCTATTAATACTGGTATTTCAATTTATAATTCCATTATTATTTTAAAAAGAAAAAGGCCCCAACATCTTGGAGCCTTTTTTATATGATAGGATTAAGTATTACTCGTCGTCTTCAAAATTTAATTTAGATAAGCCTTCTTCAGAATTATTAAAATCAACAGGTAAAACAACACCATCTTTAAGGCTAAAGTCTGTTAAAACGGTTTGCTGTTTAGATAGTTCTCTTAAACCGTTGAGGTCTGTAAACTCATTATTAGCAAGATATAGTTTCTTTAGCTTTTTTAAGTTTTCCATGCCAGCAGGCATTTCACCTGTCAAATTATTATTTGCAAGTGCTAAGGTCTTAAGTCTTCTTAATTCCTTAATATTCTTAGGTAATGCACCTTTTAATTGGTTGTTACTTAAATTAAGTTCTTCTAAACTATATAGTTTATTAATGGTATTTGGTATATTACCCGCTAACTTATTTTCTCCTAAATCAACCGTTCTCAAATTTTTCAACTTGCGGAATAGTCTAGGCATTTTTCCAGATATATTATTTTTAGATAAATCAAGATACTCTAGATTTCTTAGGTTACCAATGGTAATTGGTATTTTACCTTGTAGGTTATTATCAGACAAATCTAATCCAACAACTTTGCCATCTCTAATATCTACACCGTGCCACTGAGATATAGGGATATCTGTATCCCATTTGTTGGTCCATTGGTTCCCTTTTGTTTTAGCTCTTAGTTCTAACAAAGCTATTGCTTCTCTTTCACTAATCTGCTTACCAACCTCATATTGAGCATTACTAAAGCTAAAGCAAAACAAAAATAATCCTAATAATAAAGAGGGAATTGTGGAGTTTCTCATAATCTATAAAAATTTCAATTTTAATTAAGTTTAAGAAATGTTACTTTTTTACTTACTAAAATTCAAAGTATAAAAAAAAGAAGATTTCATCTGTCAAATTCATATTTATTCGATGAAATACACCATTATTTATTTTTTTTAAAAATCTCAAACATTACATAAAACTCAAAAAATCAATATTTAGTATGCTTCAACAGCTTATTTTAAAAGTCTTATTTCATAAAAAAAACAAGTGTTAGTATTTATTTAACAGAAGATTATATGAAATTTTTAGTTCTTTGAGCGCTAACAAAAATTCAAACTAAGGTTCAAAAAATGAAAAAAATTCCAATCAGATTGCTTCTAGTCGTTTTCGCTATTGCTAGTTTTCAAACTACAGAAGCCCAACTCTTTAAAAAGAAAAAGAAAAAAACCGAACAAAAAGCACCCGAAAAGCCTAAGAAAGGTGCTATCAAACCCTACGCTAAGGTTATTACCAAGAGTGCCAAAACAGATAAGGGACTTTTTGATGTACACAAAGTAGACGACAAACATTTTTACGAAATTCCAGATTCGCTTTTTAATCGTGAAATGTTGATGGTAAGTAGAATTTCTAAAACAGCTACTGGAATTGGCTTTGGGGGTGGAAAAATAAACACCCAAGTACTCCGCTGGGAGAAAAAACCAAAAAAAGTATTATTACGGGTAGTCTCTTATGGTAATGTCGCTGCAGATTCGCTACCTATTCATGAAGCCGTAGTAAATTCTAATTTTGAGCCTGTTTTATATGCTTTTGATATAAAAGCGATAAACAAAAAGGATTCTCTAAATCCGGCAACAGTTATAGAAATTGACCCCTTATTTACAAAAGATGTAAATGCTTTGGGAATGCCAGATTTTTTTAGAACACGTTATAAAGTAAGCCGTTTAGATGGCGCTAGAAGTTATATTGAAAGCGTTAAAAGTTACCCGCTTAATGTAGAAGCTAGGCATGTTAAAACCTATTTTGCTAAATCTGCGCCAAGCAACCAAAGCTTAGGTTCTATTTCTATAGAAATAAATAATTCTATGATTCTACTACCGGCTGAGCCTATGAAAAGACGTTATTTTGATGAGCGTGTAGGTTGGTTTGCCCGTGGTCAAGTGGATTATGGCTTAGATGCTCAAGAGAGTAAAAGAGTTACCTATTTAGACAGATGGCGCTTAGAGGTAAAGGATGAAGACATGGCAAAATTTAAAGCCGGCGAATTGGTAGAACCTAAAAAGCAAATTGTTTACTATATAGATAGAGCTACTCCTAAAGTATGGGCACCATTTATAAAACAAGGTATAGAAGATTGGCAAAAAGCTTTTGAGGCTGCTGGCTTTAAAAATGCAATTATAGCTAAAGACCCTCCTTCTGTAGAAGAAGACCCAGAATGGTCACCAGAAGATGTACGTTATTCTGTAGTACGTTATTTGGCTTCTCCAATACCTAATGCAAATGGCCCGCACGTAAGTGATCCAAGAAGTGGTGAAATATTAGAATCTGATATCAACTGGTACCATAATGTAATGACCTTATTACGCAATTGGTTCTTTGTACAAACAGCTGCTATTAATCCAGAAGCTCGTGGTGTTGCTTTTAAAGACGAGATTATGGGGCGTTTAATACGTTTTGTATCTGCGCATGAAGTTGGGCATACCCTTGGACTCCCACACAATATGGGTAGTAGTGTAGCCTATCCTGTAGATTCCTTACGCTCTGCAGCATTCACTAAAAAATATGGCACTGCACCTTCTATAATGGATTATGCACGTTTTAACTATGTTGCACAACCTGGTGATGAAGGCGTTGCTTTAATGCCTAATATTGGAATCTATGACAAACATGCTATAAACTGGGGATACCGCCCAATACCAAGCACAACTGCCAAAGAAGAAAAGCCAATATTAGACAAGTGGATATTAGACCATGCTGATGACCCTATGTACCGTTTTGGACGTCAACAATTTGGTGTTATTGACCCTAGTTCACAAACCGAAGATTTAGGTGATGATGCCGTAAAAGCAAGTTTGTATGGTATTGCTAATCTAAAACGTATTGTACCTAATTTAAATGAGTGGACCGCCGAAGACGGTAAAAACTATGACGATTTAGAAACCATGTACGGTCAAGTCTTAGGACAGTATAACCGTTATATGGGGCATGTTTCTAATAATATAGGCGGTGTTTATGAGCATTATAAAACCTATGACCAAGATGGAGCCGTATACACACATGTAGCCACTAAAAGGCAAAAAGAAAGTATGGCCTTTTTACACGAGCAACTTTTTAGCACACCCAATTGGCTTTTAGAAAAAGAAATTTTTAATAAGATACAATCTGCTGGTAGTATAGAAAGGCTAAGAAACACGCAAGTACGTACCCTTAACAATGTGCTTAATTTTGGGCGTATGGCTCGTTTAATAGAAAACGAAGCTATTAATGGAGACGATGCCTATAGCCTTTTAGATATGATGACCGAATTACGTAAAGGCGTTTGGAGTGAACTCCCTAGAGGTAGAAAAATAGATATCTATAGAAGAAACCTACAACGCGCTTATATTGATCGTATGGAGTATTTAATGACTGAGTCACAACAAATACCTGCCTTTTTAAGACGTTTTGGAGGTGTTACTTCGGTAAATGTTAGCCAAAGTGATATTAGACCTGTAGTTAGAGCAGAGCTCAATAACTTAAAGCGCGATATTAGAAACGGTCTTTCTAGAACTTCTAATAATTTAAGCAGATATCATTTGCAAGATGCCTTAGAACGTATTGATGCTATTCTAGATCCTAAGGGATAAAAAAGTAAATTTATATTATCGATAAAAGGGGCAATCTAATTGCCCCTTTTTGTTTTCACATACATAAAAGGTGGTTTCACAACATATTTAGATTGTATGTCATTTAAGTTTCTATATTAGGAGTCCCAAATACAATTTACCATGAAAACCTACAAAATTAAAAGCTTCATTTATTTTTTGCTCTTTGCTACCGCAGCATTCTTTTATAACAATTTAGAAGAGCAAGAAGAATTCAAAGAAAAAATAGCTACAACCGAAGTTGTTAAAACAGAACTCGACGATCTTGAAGATAAGGATCTTGATGAGTCTGACCCTAGCAAGCTTTAGTCATTTTCTATAGTAAGCGAGCCTAAGCAGCTTACTAATTTTATAACCAAGTCCCCTACTTAGGTGTAATTGGTTCCCCACTGTATAGCTAAAATTACAAGTGTAACTCGCTAACAAAAAGACAATTACAACAAAAATATAATGTTGAGATATTTAAAATATATATAACTTTTTTTGTTGATTTTTGATAAGCCCTTGGCGAAAGCTAAGGGTTTTTTTATGTGTTTTCACCAAGCATTTTGTTGTTAAAACATTATTAATCAAAGTAAAAACATTCTTTTACTACTCTAAAACCCGAAATATTTAGGGTTTTTATCTATTGCAGATTGCTGTTTTTGGTTTTATCTTCTACACCAAAATTTTATACGGTTAGGCTTTTACTCATATTTATAAAAAATAAGCGTAGGAGTAAGTTTAGCCGTACGTTGTGCCCAATGTAAAAAATACCGCAAATAGAATATGAATAATAATTTGACATCTGACAAAGGTTCTATTTGGAGAAAATGGGATTTACACTTACATACACCTTTTACCAAATTAAGTGACAATTTTCAAAAAATTGGAGAAGAAAATATTTGGAAAAGTTATTGTGATAGAATAGAAAGTTCAGATGTAGCAGTATTTGGAATAACTGACTACTTCTCGTGTGAAAACTACTTTACTTTTTTAGATGAATTCAAAAAATATTATCCTGACTCAAAAAAAGTTTTTTTTCCTAATATTGAATTTAGAATTGATAAACTAGTGATTGGTTCAAAAGAAAAAGATTTGAAGTGGAATAGGAAAGTCAATTATCATTTATTACTTTCAAATTCAATAAAACTGTCCAAAATAGATGAGTTATTGAGTAGTATAAAAATCGAGACACTTGCTGTTGACGGCAGTTCGCAAAAAATTTCATTAACTAGGGAGAACCTTTCAGCATTAGGAGAGAAGTTACAAGCACATCAGGCTGTGTTTAAGGAAGAGTCTTCTTTATTTGTTGGCATGATGAATGTAGCCGTAAATCCAGATGAAATATCAAGAATATTAGAATCTGATAAAGATACCTTTAAGGGGAATTATTTTT
>CAZLUS010000090.1:0-3379 GCA_964562775.1 uncultured Flavobacteriaceae bacterium
CATTTAAAGGGCTTTCCTTGTACGACTTAATAGAAATGTATATTGTTGGTATTGTTAAAGGTACATTATCTACAAGAGCGAGTTCTATTGCATTTAGTTTGTTTATGGCACTATTTCCATTAATGATATTTTTTGTAACGCTGATTCCTTTTATAGTTCCTTATGTAAGTGCGGGAAATGAAGGTTTTGATACACAATTTCTTGTTTTTTTAGAATCCTTCTTACCATCTGCGACCAGTGATTATTTTAGTGAAATATACCAGCAAATAAAAGACCAAAAGCGTGGAGGCTTACTTTCGTCGGCATTTATTATTTCTATTTTTTTAGTTGCAAATGGCGTTAATGCTATTTTTAGTGGTTTTGAAAACTCGTATCATATAGAGTTAACTAGAAACTTTTTTAGACAATACATATATGCATTAATGGTGGGTTTAATTCTTTCTATGTTATTGATTCTTGGGGCCGTTGTTTTTGTGTATTTTGAATTTTACATCATAGAATATACATCGGAATACATAGGTAATAAGTTAGGCTATAATGCTGAACGCGAGAATACTTTAGGGATACAGTTAACAAAGATTGTATTCTTTATGCTCTTATCGTACTTAACAACAGCAATACTTTATTATTTTGGTACAGTAGAAGGTAGAAAAGCTAGATTTTTCTCGGCTGGTGCTTTAATGACAACACTATTGTTTCTTTTAACGTCGTATCTTTTTGGAGTATATGTTGAAAAATTTGCACGTTATAATGAATTGTATGGTGCTTTAGGGGGCTTATTAATTTTAATGGTGTTTATTTGGTTAAACTCTAATATACTTTTATTGGGCTTCGAACTTAATGCAACTTTATCTTCTATGCGTAAAAGTGTTGCTAGAAATATAAAAGAATAAAAGATTGAAAAACTACAATAGGTTTTTATTACTACTAGTTTGTATAAGCTGTCAACAACTTGCGTCACAAACAATAGAAGGCACATGGAAAACAATTGATGATAGAAATGGCATTGCCAAAGCTTTAATAAAGATTTATAAAGAAGACGGTCTTTTGCAGGGGAAAATTTTAAAAATCTTAGAAAAGGGTAAAGAAAACTTTTTATGTACCAAATGTAAAGGTGATTTAAAAGATAAACCAGTTGAGGGTATGCAAATTATCTTTTCTTTTAAAGATGATGGTGATGGTATGTATAGGGGTAAACGTCTTTTTGATCCCGAGCAAGGAATGACTTTTAGAGGGAAAATATGGTTGGACCCAGAAGATTCAGATAAGTTAAAAGTTAGGGGTTATTTGGCTTTTATATATCGAACTCAAACATGGCTTAGGTATAAAGAATAGTATATAGAATGGAGTATTTTATAGATGTTGTACTTCCTATTCCTTTAGAAAAGCTATTTACATATAGAATTTCTGCTCAAGAATCGGCTATTTTAGAAATAGGTATGCGAGTTGCCGTACCTTTTGGTAAGTCAAAAATTTACACAGCACTAGTTTATAGTAAACATAATAAGGCTCCTGAAGTATATGAGCCAAAAGAAATTCATCAAATTATAGATGAAACCCCTATTGTTACTAAAGTACAATTACAACATTGGCAATGGATAGCAAATTACTATATGTGTACTTTAGGAGAAGTCATACGAAGTGCTTTGCCTTCTGCATTCCTTTTAGAAAGCGAAACTTTAATACTTCCAAATAAGGTAGATGCTATTAGTGAAGCAGGGTTAAAAGATGAAGAATATCAGATTTTAGAAGCACTTAAGTACCAATCTACTTTAAAAATTAGTGAGGTGATAGGCATTATAGACCGTAAGAACGTTTTGCCTATTATAAATAGCCTTGTTAAGAAAAATTTAATTCAGCTAAAAGAAGAAGTTTATGAGCAGTACAAGCCCAAACTAATTAAATATGTAAGACTTGGGGAGAGTTATAACTCTGAAGAAAAATTAGAAGCTTTATTAAATAGTTTAACTAGAGCTCCCAAACAAAGTCAGGTGGTACTTAGATTATTTGCCATACAAGCTAAAGACAAAAAGCCAATTAAAGTAAGCGATTTAGAAAAAGAGAGTGGAGGTTCTAAAGCAGTTATTAAATCCCTTATTGAAAAGGGCATACTTGACGAGTATAATATACAAACAGATAGAATAGACTACGATGATACAGGTAAACCAACTAATCATATAAGTCTTAACGAATCTCAATTAGAGGCTTTTAAAACCATTAAAAGTACTTTTAAAGAAAACAAGGTTTGTTTGCTTCATGGTATTACTTCTTCGGGTAAGACAGAAGTCTATATTAAACTGTTAGAAGATGCTCTAAATGAAGGAAAGCAAGGTTTATATCTTTTACCAGAAATTGCTTTAACCTCGCAACTTATTAATCGTTTACAAGCTTATTTTGGCAATAAAGTATCGGTTTATCACTCTAAATATAGTATTCATGAACGGGTTGAGGTATGGAATAACGTACTAAACAAAAAGGATAAAGCTCAAATTGTAATTGGAGCAAGGTCTGCACTATTTTTACCTTTTTCGAATTTAGGGCTTATTGTTATTGATGAAGAGCATGAAGCATCTTATAAGCAATTTGACCCAGCACCACGCTACCATGCAAGAGATACGGCGATAGTACTAGCAAATTTGCAACAATCTAATTGTGTTTTAGGCTCTGCAACCCCAAGCATAGAGACGTATAAAAATGCTAAAGAAGGAAAATACGGTCTGGCTGTGATGAAACAACGTTACGGTAATGTACTAATGCCGGCTATTGAACTTGTAGATATAAAAGAAGCTACCCGTAAAAAGAAGATGAAAGGTCATTTTTCTGAGCGTTTGCAACAAGAGATTGCACAAACTTTAGATGATGGTGAGCAAATTATACTTTTTCAAAACCGTAGAGGTTTTGCACCAATTTTAGAATGTACTACTTGTGGAAATTCGTCGCAGTGCCCTAATTGTGATGTTAGTTTAACCTATCATCAATATAAAAATGAGCTTAGATGTCATTATTGCGGATATCATAAAGCGCTGCAATTGGCCTGCGAGGCTTGTGGAAATGCTACGCTAGACAAAAAAGGCTTTGGCACAGAACAGGTACAGGAAGAATTGGAAGCATTATTCCCTAATGCAAAAGTAGGGCGTATGGATTTAGATACCACCCGTGGAAAGTTTGCTTATGAAAAAATAATAACTGCTTTTGAACAGCACGAAATGGATATTTTAGTAGGTACCCAGATGGTAACCAAAGGCTTAGATTTTAGAAATGTAAGTTTAGTGGGTATTATGAATGCAGACACCTTATTAAATTTCCCAGATTATAGAGCTCATGAAAGGAGTTTTCAATTATTGACTCAAGTAGCGGGCAGGGCAGGGCGCACAAAAAA
>CAZLUS010000090.1:3479-9988 GCA_964562775.1 uncultured Flavobacteriaceae bacterium
TCTAGAATTAGAAGATTGTATTTAAAAAATATTATTCTAAAAGTTCAAAAGAATAAGTCTATTGGCCAAACCAAAAATAGCATTAAAAGAATTGAAAAATCTTTTAATGCTATTTCACAGTATAGGAGTATAAAAGTAGTCTATAATATAGACCACATTTAATTATACATTTGCTAACGCTTCCGCTAACTCTGTTTTTTTATTTCTACTTAAAGGTATTTGTCTTCCGCCCACTTCTACGTTTTTACTATTAAACTTTTCTATTTTTTCTAGGTTTACAATATAAGACTTGTGTATTCTTAAAAACTTTTCAGCTGGCAATTGCTTCTCAAAAGATTTCATTGTAGAAAGAATAACAATATTGGCTTCATCTGTAACCAATTTAATATAATCACCCAATGCTTCTATCCATTTGATATCATTAAGGATAACTTTACGCTTTTTAAGGTTGCTTTTTACAAAAATATGCTCCTCATCCTCATTTACTTTGTGAATTTGTTCATATTTTGCTACAGCTCTTTTAACAGAAGCTTCAAAACGCGCAAGTGTAATAGGTTTGTGTAGGTAATCAGTAACATCATAATCAAAGGCTCTAAGCGCATAATCAGGCTTACCTGTAATTAATATTACTTGTGGTGGATTTTCTAAAGCCTCAAGGAGGTCAAATCCGCTAATAATAGGCATTTCAACATCTAAGAAGATTAAATCTATCTCATTGTTTTTTAAACCATTTTTAGCTTCAATGGCATTGCTATACTCAGCTATTAATGCAAGGTGTGGATGGTGGTTCACTAACTTTGCTACGGCCATCCGTTGCATCGATGAGTCATCTACAATTATACTTTTTAGTTTCATAAATGGGGTGATTTGTGGGGTTAAATCATCGGCAAAGTACATAAAAAACACGATGAAATGCAATAAAAGATGTGAACATTGCTGATTCTGTTGTGTATTTAGTAATTACCGTGATGTAGGGTTTATTTAGGTTCAAAGTTGTTAATAACTATTCTTTTCTATAACGAACAATTATTGAATTTCTTGTGAATGGAAACAATTATGTTTACTTTTGCGCACCTTAAATAAAAATATAATATGAACCATTACGAAACTGTTTTCATTTTGAATCCCGTTTTATCTGATACTCAGATAGAGGAAACAGTTAAGAAATTTGAAGATTTCTTAATTAAGAGTGGTGCCAAAATGGTAGCCAAAGAAAATTGGGGGCTAAAAAAATTAGCCTACCCAATACAGAACAAGAAAAGTGGATTTTACCACTTATTTGAATTTACATCTCCTGGTGAGGCTATAGGCCCCTATGAGTTAGAATTTAGAAGAGATGAGCGCATTATGCGTTTCTTGACTGTAAAACTAGACAAGCACGCAGTTGCTTGGGCAGAGCGAAGAAGAACTAAACTTAAAACAAAGGCTTAACCATGTCAACATTACAACAACAAGCAAAGTCAAAAAAAGATGGTGAGATTAGATATCTTACTCCTTTAAATATAGAGACGTCAAAACAAAAGAAGTATTGCCGTTTTAAAAAATCTGGAATCAAGTATGTAGATTACAAAGATCCAGACTTTTTAATGAAGTTAGTTAACGAACAAGGTAAGCTTTTACCTAGAAGATTAACAGGTACATCATTAAAGTATCAAAGAAAAGTTGCACAAGCGGTAAAACGTGCGCGTCATTTGGCATTGATGCCATACGTAGGTGATATGTTAAAATAATAAAGACGGAAAAATGGAACTGATATTAAAACAAGACGTACAAGATTTAGGTTTTAAAGATGACGTGGTTACCGTAAAAAACGGATACGGACGTAATTTTTTAATCCCTCAAGGTTTGGCTGCATTGGCAACTCCGTCAGCTAAGAAAGTATTAGAAGAGAACTTAAGACAACGTGCTCATAAAGAGAAAAAGATTATTGATGCCGCACAGAAGGTAGCCGATGCTCTTAAAGATTTAGAAATTAAAATTCCTGCAAAAACAGGAGCTGGTGATAAATTGTTTGGATCTGTTAATAATATAGATTTGGCAGCTGCTATTGATAAAGCAGGACATTCAATTGACAAAAAATTTATTAGCATAAAAGGAGGTACTGTTAAGAGAACAGGACCATACAATGCAGATATAAGACTGCATAGAGATGTTATTGTTGAATTTCCTTTTGAAGTAATCGCAGAGAAAAAGTAATTTAACGCATCAGTTAAAAGCTTAAAAGAGCCATGCATTGCATGGCTCTTTTTTTGTATTAGTTTCAGTGAATCAACCTAAAAAACGTATGAAAAGCAGTTTTATATATTGACCTGAACTGTTTTTATAGAGGTATAAACTGATAATATCAAAAAAAAGCACACATTTTGTAATGCTAGTTCATGAATCTTTACTAACAAAAGAAACTTATGAGTCAACGAAGGTATCTATATAGTTATTTGATAATCATTTTGGTATTAATAGGCAGCTGTAATTCCGATGATACCGATAGTCCGGTCATCAATGGATGCCAAAATGTGGTAATCGCTAATAATTTTGCCTATGGAGCTTGCGGAAATGGTATAGAGATAGTTGCTTTAGAGACCTTGGAACGAAATTTTTTAGATTTTTCAGCAGATGATATTACGGTAGATTCTGCAATGGGGCTTCTATTTACACAATCTGGCAACGACCTAAGGATGTTCGATTTGTCTAACCCTATGCAACCTTCAGAAATAACGACCGTAAGTACCAATTTCGGTATTTTTTCAGGAATTTCCGCTGCTAATGGTATTGTAGTAGTATCTGCAGGAACTGGGGGGTCAAACACCCAAGTATACACTTATACAAGTACAGGTGTCAATTTGGTGAATGATGGGATTCCCTTGGTAGATGGTGTTACCGGTAATCCAGATGTTCATGTTGCAGTAAGTGCTAACGGAGCTACCGCTTTTTATTCCCAAGACCTAGGGCAAGTTGCTAATTGGGGAATTCAGATTGTGGAGTTTGATGCCAATGGTACAATTACGGAAACCCCTCCAGTAGTTGTTCTAACGCCTCGTCAATTTACAGGTAGTTTTGGAATACCTTTTGGGCCTGCTAATTTTCCTTCTGAAAGTGAATTTTTAAACAATAACCTTTACGTTGCCCATTTTGGCGCACCAGGAATACATACTATCGACCTTCAAGATTCCAATGCCCTTGACCTAATACCGCTTTCTTATGAACCAACCAATATTGGTACGGATGGTACTTCCCTTTTTGTTGTTGGTGTTACCCAGACTAATGTAGATGTCATAGATCCAGCGAGTAATACTATTATAGAACAGATTGCGGCACCATTGCAGCAACCTATCGGTGTAGCTGCTTCTGAAAGTCATATTGTGGTTGCAGACAGGTCTCAGGGGCTAGTGGTGATTATAAGATAGCAAGGTAAATTTAATTCGCAACAATTCCTTATAAGCTTTATATTCTGCATTAAGCTTTCTACTTTTGCAAAATGAAATATACCCGTTTATCCAAAGAGCAATTAGAAGAGTTGCATCAAGAGTTCATTAATTTTTTAGCTACGCAGTCTATTACCGGAACAGAATGGGAAAGTATTAAACAGGATAAGCCAAAAGTAGCAGAACAAGAATTGGATGTCTTTAGTGACTTAATTTGGGAAGGGGTTTTAACTAAGGTTAATTATTTAGAAAACATATCAGAAAGGCATATGCACCTTTTTAAACTTACCGATAAAGAGATGAAACTAGTTTCTGTAAAAATATTGAACCCAGATATTGATTTGCGTACCAAAATTGGTTTTGACTGGTTTAAAAGAAATTTCCAATCCGATTTTGTAGAGTATTTAACCGCATCTAAAGCCTATTCAGAAGATAAGAACTTAGATAAATTTAATCTAATACAGCAAGGAGCAGTTATTACCAAAGGAGAATTGTACCAATGGTTTGAACAAATCATAGGATAACCCGATATTTACATTACATTTAGTATTACATGGCACAAAAACCAAGCATACCTAAGGGCACAAGAGACTTTAATCCATCTGAAATTGCAAAGCGCAATTATATTTTTGATATTATAAAAGAGAAATTTTCGCTATATGGTTTTCAGCCTATAGAAACTCCAAGTTTTGAAAATTCTGAAACTTTATTAGGAAAGTATGGCGATGAGGGAGACCGATTAATATTTAAAATATTGAATTCTGGCGATTTTATCTCTAAAGTTGATGATATCACATATAGTTCTAAAAATTCTACTTCTATAGCTCCAAAGATTACAGAGAAAGCACTTAGATATGATTTAACTGTTCCCTTTGCGCGTTATGTAGTAATGCACCAAAATGAAATTGATTTTCCTTTTAAGCGCTATCAAATACAACCGGTATGGCGTGCAGACAGACCGCAAAAAGGGCGTTTTAGAGAGTTTTATCAATGTGATGCAGATGTGGTAGGTGCAAATGCTCTTTTACAAGAGGTTGAGTTTGTACAATTATATGATGCCGTTTTTACTGCTTTGGGTTTAAAGGGAACTACAATTAAAATTAACAATCGGAAAATTCTCTCTGGCATAGCCGAAGTTATTGGTGCACAAAAACTATTGATAGACTTTACAGTTGCATTAGATAAATTAGATAAAATAGGAGAGGAGAAGGTAAAAGCAGAAATGGTATCAAAAGGTATTTCTGAAACTGCTATTGAAAAGGCATCGCCATTATTTTCTATGTCTGGTACAGCCAGTGAACAATTAATACAATTAGAAAGCTTATTAGCAGATTCTGAAATTGGATTAGCAGGAGTATCAGAATTAAAAGAAATTATAAGTACGGTAAATGAACTAGGTCTAAAATCTGCCCAGTTAGCTTTAGACGTAACCTTAGCAAGAGGTTTAAATTACTATACTGGAGCTATTTTTGAAGTTTCTGCGCCAGACGGTGTACAAATGGGATCTATTGGCGGGGGTGGTCGTTATGATGACCTTACAGGTATTTTTGGACTTAAAGATGTTAGCGGAGTAGGTATTTCTTTTGGATTGGATAGAATTTATTTGGTTTTAGAAGAGTTAAACCTTTTCCCAAAAGAAGTAACAGAAACTACACAAATATTAGCTTTAAATTTTGGGAAGGATGAAGGTTTGGTGGCTTTAAAATTGGTTTCACAATTAAGGGCGCATAAAATTAAAGCCGATTTATACCCAACAGCCACAAAGGTTCAAAAGCAGTTTAAATATGCAGATAAGCGTCAAATACCTTTTGTCATAATAATTGGAGCTCAAGAGTTAGAAAAAGGAGAGTTTGTGCTTAAAAATATGAACACAGGGGAGCAGGTAGTGTACGCACTTAATAATTTAGATCCTTTTATGAAGTCGCTTTAATGCGCGATTTAATCTCCTTAATAATCATTTGGTAGCGTTCGTCGGAGTATGGTATTAAATCGGTATGTTTTTTTGAAACCCATGAAGAAAATTCAGCGATTGTTAGCCACTGCAAGGCTTCTACTTCGGAATCTTGTTTGGTTAGTGGCGTATCTTCATCTATACAATACAGAAAAACATGGGCAAACTCTCTATCCCAAATTCCGTTTGGGTATTTGATATCTTTTTTTAGAACTGCTATTTTTTCAAGTTTGTCAGTATCTATTGTAAGTCCAATTTCTTCTTCAGCCTCCCTAAAAGCTCCTAATTCAGGGCTTTCACCCGCACCAATATGACCAGCTACTGATACATCCCATTTTAAAGGAAAGATATCTTTATGCTTACCACGTTGTTGCATTAGTACTTTTCCATTTAGGGTATAAAACCAAATATGAGCGGTAGCATGAAAAAGTCCCATGTGGTGTGCATAGGACTTTAGCTCAATTTTTCCAGTATGTTTACCCTTAGAATCTAAAATATCAATTAGCTCATCCATCTAAACCTGCTATAGTATTAGAGCTAATCGAAATAACTAAAGGTTTCTCCATCTTTTATGGTCAATAGTGTTTCATAGATTAGACGAATTACATTTTCTACATCATCTTTATGAACAGTTTCAACCGTAGTATGCATATATCTTAACGGTAATGATATTAAAGCAGATGCTACCCCACCATTACTATACGCAAAAGCATCGGTGTCTGTACCAGTAGATCTAGAAGATGCAGAGCGTTGAAAAGGAATTTTCTTTGCCTCTGCGGTTTCTATAATTCGTTCTCTTAGCTTTTGCTGTACAGCAGGAGCATAAGAAATTACAGGACCTTTACCAATTTGTGTATCCCCTTGTATCTTTTTTTCAATCATTGGAGTGCTTGTGTCGTGCGTAACATCGGTAACAATAGCAACATTAGGTTTAATGGTTTGCGTAATCATTTCAGCACCACGTAAACCTATTTCTTCTTGTACAGAGTTTGTAATATATAATCCAAACGGGAGTTTTACCTTATTTTCATGCAATAACCTAGCTACTTCGGCTATCATAAATCCACCAGCGCGGTTATCTAATGCTCTGCATACATACTTATCTTTATTTAAGATATGAAATTCATCTGGGTAGG
>CAZLUS010000091.1:0-9795 GCA_964562775.1 uncultured Flavobacteriaceae bacterium
AGGAGGAACAACCGATTTTGTTTTTACCTTAACGAGTGAACCAACCGCAAATGTAACAATACCAATAAACGGTTATGATGCCTCAGAAACAAGTGGTCCTTCATCCGTAGTGATAACCCCTGCAAATTGGGATACCGGTGTTACCTTAACAGTTACAGGAGTAGATGATGCTATAGTAGATGGAGATTTTAATGATCTTATAAATACTGGAAATCCAAGTTCAGCTGACCCAAATTATAATGATTTAGTAGGAGCGGATGTACCCCAACTAACAGTAACAAATCTAGATAATGATACAGCAACTGTATCGATAGAAGATGTTAGTGCTTTAGAAAATGATGGTACAGTAACTGTTGTAGCCTTATTAGATAATGCTGTAGTTGGTGGCTTTACAATTCAAATTTCTACAGTAGATGGTACTGCTACCGTAGCTGATAATGATTACAACCCTATTACAAACCAGCCTTTGGTTTTTTCTGGGAATGCCAATGAAACAAATAATATTACATTAACCTTGCAAGGAGATAATATTATAGAAGGGGATGAAAATTTTGGTGTCATTATTACAGGTATAACTCCTTCTTTACCTGTAGATATAGCAGATACCGCTACAGTTACTATTCTAGAGGATGATTCTTGTGCAGCAGGTGCTAATGCCCCAGTAATAGACACTTCTGTAGCAACTGTTTTTTGTGATACATTTAATCAAGACTTAGACGACTATGTGCTAAGTGCAGTTCCTGCTAATGCAGTTTTAAGATGGAGTTTAAGTAATACCAATTTAGAGAATAGTACAACACATTTGTCATCTAGCGTGGTTAACTCACCAGATACTTATTTTGGATTCTTTTTTGATGCAACTAATTCGTGCGCTAGTCCAGCACTTCAAATAGATTTAACTGCTAATACAACACCTTCGCCAGGTACTGTTTCTAATGCTGCTGCTTGTAGCATTGCAGGAAATGGACCTTCTAACATTGATTTAGATGACCAATTAACTGGAGCAGACGCTGGTGTTTGGTCTTTTGTAGGTGGCCCTGGTGGAAGTTCTATTACTATTAACGGTGCTAACCAAGTTAATTTTGTTGGACAACCAGATGGTAATTATATATTTAGATATACAACTACTGGAGCTATAGCACCATGTGCTAATCAGATTCAAGAGCTAACAATTACGGTTTCAGAATGTATTTTGCCTTGCGATGCGGGTAATACAGCACCTACGCTAGACACATCTCAGCCTGTAGATTTTTGTGATGTTATTGATGCAGATTTAGATGATTATGTTACTAATACTGCCCCTGCTGGAAGTGAATTAACCTGGAGTACAAATCCTGATCCATTACAAATAAGCGCCCATAGAAGTAGTATTATTAATGCACCAGGTACTTATTATGGATTTTTCTTTGATGAAATAAATAATTGTGCAAGCCCTACACTTGCAATACCTATTACAATAAATATAAGTCCAAGTATAGCTACTTCAGTAGGCGGTACTCGTTGTGGTGAAGGCACTGTAGTTCTAACAGCAACTAGCGATCAAGCTGGGGCTATATTAAATTGGTATGATGTGCCAACAGGAGGTGCAATTTTAGGAACAGGAAATACTTTTGTTACTCCAATAATAGCAAGCACTACCTCATTTTTTGTAGAAGCTACTTCAAATGGCTGTACTTCTTCACCTAGAGTAGAAGTAGTTGCAATAGTAAATGATCAACCTTCTGCTGGAGCAGTTACAAACACTACTGTGTGTGATTCTTCAGTAAATGGAGGTACTACTACAGTTGATTTAGATGATACTCTTAACGGACAAGATCCAGGAAATTGGATTTTTATTTCTAGTACTACAGGAGATACACCCGTAATTGATGCAGATAACCTTGTAGATTTTGAAGGCTTACAAAGAGGAGACTATATTTTTACTTATACAACAAATACAGCAGCTTCCCCTTGTACTAACGAATCTATAGATTTAACAATTACAGTTATCGAGTGCGATGTAGATACGGATGAAGATGGATTGACTGATGATGAAGAAATGGCTCTCGGTACAGACCCTAACAACCCAGATACAGATGGTGATGGTCTAACAGATGGAGAAGAAGTTTTAGTAATTGATGATTCGTCAACAGATGCAGTACCCGAAAATCCTTCGAATCCTTTAGATCCATGTGATCCTTTTTTAACTATAGATTGTAATCCAGTACCTATAGATTTATTAGTTGAGAAAATTGTTGATAACGATAGTCCAATTCTAGGCGATAATATCACTTTTACAATTACTGTAAGTAACTTAACGCCAGATAGGGTTATAGATATTACAATAAGCGATGTATTAGATACAGGGTTTTTATATGTTTCTGATATAGCTTCAATAGGAACTTATGATCAAATTTCAGGTCTTTGGGCTATTGATGAATTAGTTGGTGACGAAGTAGCAACTTTAGATATTACTGTTACCATTATTAATTCTGGAATACTAATAAATACAGCTATACTTACCGGTTCTTTACCGCTAGATAATAACATTGATAATGATATAGGTGAAGTTTCTGTTACGGTCATAGACGGAGTAGGTCCTTGCGGCAATTGTGGTACAATCTGCAATATTTTTTCACCAAATGGAGATGGCACAAATGATTTTCTAATTCTTAATTGTGCAAATCAGTTCCCAGGTAATTCGTTGAGAATATTTGATAGATATGGTAATGATGTTTATGAAGCTGCTCCTTATAATAATTCTTGGGATGGGACTTTTAATAATGGAAATTTACCTAGAGGCACCTATTTTTATATCCTAGATTTAGGAGATGACAGTGAGGTTAGTAAAGGTTGGATTCAAATAATTAGATAAGTAAGAAAATTAATGGATAGCCTTTTTAAATATAAGATTGTCATTATTGTATCTCTTTTTTGGAGCTTAATTTCCGTAGCTCAAAGAGAACCACAGTATACGCAGTATATGTATAATATAGGAAGCTTTAATCCAGCATATTCAGCGTCAGTAGAGCATACAGATATTATAGCTTTATATAGAGCCCAATGGATAGATATTCCTGGAGCACCAAACACATTAAGACTTGGAGCTAATTTGCCATTGTCTAATGATAAAATGGGCATAGGTTTTAATATTGTAAGTGATCAGTTAGGGCCATCGTCTCAAACTTATATAGATATTGCGTATTCTTATCAAATACAATTAAATTCTAATTCTTGGCTTTCTTTTGGTCTTGATGCGGGAGGTTCTTTTTTAGATGTAAATTTTTCTGAAGGTAGTTTTGTTGATCCCGAACCATTAATTGGAGGTGATACTTTCAATCAATTTTTTCCTATAGTAGGGGGAGGATTATTTATGTATGGCGAAAATTGGTATACAGGTGTTTCTACACCAAATTTTCTAACACTTGGATTATATGATGGCGAATTAGAAGCAGTTGTAGATAATGACCTTCAAGTAGACTTTATAGCAGGGTATGTTTTTGACATTTCTAATAATACTAAGTTTAAACCTGCGGCACTTGTAAACTATATTAGTGAAGGACCGGTAACTGTTAACCTATCTGCAAATTTTCTTTTTCTAGATGCTTTTTCATTAGGTGCGTCTTATCGTTTAGATAATGCGGTTAGTGCTTTAGCTAGTTTTCAAGTATCTAACGGCATATTAATAGGGTACTCGTATGACTACAATACTAATGCTTTAGGAGACTTTAATAATGGTTCACATGAAGCTATAATTAAGTTTTCTCTTGGAAGAGAGGGCAAACGTAATACCAAAAACAAGAATAATAACAAATTAAAAGGAAAACCAAAACAGGTAGATTCCCCCAGATTTTTTTAATTTTAATTTAAATGAAAGCCTTAGTAATTTTATTCTTTATTACTTGTTCAGTCTGTTTTTCTCAAAAAAAACTGACAGAAGGAGATGAACTATTTTTTCAATATGCATACCAAAAAGCTATTAAAGCTTATGAAAAAGATTTGGTAAATGGATATTTAGGGGTAGAACAGTATTTAAACTTGGCAGACTCGTATTACCAAGTAGGTAATTTTGAGAAAGCTTCAGAAACGTATTTAAGCGTTCTATCGGGCGATAGGGAATTAGATTCTATTATGAGTAAGAATCGCTTTAATAAGATGTTACAAAGCTTAACAAGAGTTAATAAAATAGCTAAGCTAGATAGTTTAAAGCAAGATAATATGGAGGTTTTTTCTAATGCACTTTTAGAAAATTCAAAATTTAATAATGAGTTACTGAACTCAAATATTAAAAATGACATCTCCTATCGAATATTTAATTTAAATAGTAATAGTAAACAAGGCGATTTTTCTCCCGCTTTTTATAATGATAAATTATTATTTACTAGTGGTAGACCAAAAGCTGAAAAACAGACCTATGCACCATCGGGACAAGTGTATTTAGATATTTTTGAAGGAACAATGGATAGTTTGGGACAACTAGCTTCGGTTTCAAAATTTTCAGAAATTCAAGATTCAAAATTTCATAAAGCAACACCTTATTTTTCCGAAGAACTAAGTAGTTTTATATATGTATTGTCTAATGCAAATGAAGGAGAGCTTTTATTTAATGAGAACGGCAAAAATGCATTAGCAATAGGTATGAAACCCAAAAATGGAAGTTTTAGGTTCTTACTTAGGGATTTAAGTACTTCTTTCTATTATCCTTTTTATGATGCCAATACTGGAAAATTATATTTTTCTGCGGAGTTTGATGATAGTTATGGAGGCACAGACATCTATTACGTGTATACCAATAATGGACAAATTATGTCTGCGCCTATAAACTTAGGGCCAAGAATTAATTCTCCTGGTAATGAAATAGCACCTTATATTTTTGAAAATAGCCTCTACTTTTCTTCTGATATTTTTTATGGCCTTGGCGGAATGGATGTTTATAAATCTAATTTTCAAGCTGGAGATGGCTTTAGTATTCCTGTTAATTTAGGAAAAGAAATTAATTCTGAAAAAGACGATTTTGGATTTATTATTAAAAATTATGGAGACGGTCTTTTAGGGTATTTTTCCTCAAATAGAGAAGGCGGTAAAGGAGATGATGATATTTATGCCTTTTTAGTAGATGAAAAACCAGGTCTTAAAACCTTAACGCTTAAAGGAGAAGCAAAAGAGCCTGTTGGAGGCAAAAAAGTTATCCCTAATGTATTAGTTAAATTATTAGATAAAGATTTTAATGTGTTAAGTGAAGTTTATACAGATGATGAAGGTAAATATCGTTTTGAAATTCCTTGGCGAGAAGAGGTTGTTTTATATGCTGCCAAAGAAAGATATTCATTATTTACAGAGAAATTAGTAGTTGCTACAGGTGATGATCAACAAACTACATTTGATGTTAAAATTCCTCTTTCATTATATGACGATCTTGTAGAAAAGAAAGAAGGGCAAACAGTAATTAAACTAAGAAAATTCTTTTTTAGTAATGGCGGTAGTAAAATAACGCCTGAAATTGCCAATGAACTAGATAAAGTTGTAGCTACGGTGGCAGCATTTCCAAATATTCAGTTAAGGATTGAAACACATACAGATAGTAGAGGTGGTAGTAGTTCCAATTTTAGACTTTCGCAATCAAGATCAGATGCTATTAAAAAATACCTTTTAAGTAAAGGAGTCTCCAACAGCAATATTTTATATTCTGTAGGATATGGTGAGAGTAAAATATTAAATAACTGTAAAAATGGAGTTTTCTGTTTAGAAGTACTTCATAAAAGAAATCAACGTTCTCTTATTGTGATTTTAAATGATAATGTAATGTTTCAGTAAGCATTAAAATAGTACCATATAGCAATAGTATATAGAAAAGAAAGCTAAAAACACCATCCCTATATACGAAAGTAGCTTTAAACCTTTGTTAGGTTGATTTGCTATTGCAATATCTTTACTAGTAACTGTTTTAAGATTCATCCAACCAATAAGAGGTGCCATAACAAAAGAAACAAAAGTAGCCAAAGCGACTAAACTACCCATATTTGCTCCAAAGCTGTTAATAACAATCCAATTTATTAAGGCTAAGAATATCACTACAAAACCAAAAGAAAGCTTTTTATTAAAAAAACTATTGGTGGGGTATAATTTATTTATAATATCTATGCTAACCCTAGAAACTGCATCATGAGCTGTCATACATGTACTAAACATGGTAGAAAAGGCAGCAATAGCAATAAGAAAGTAAGCCCAATTGCCAATATGAGAAGTAAATATTTGCACTATTTGGTCCGCAAAAGTTACAGCACTACTACTTAGTTCACTGCCTGTGCCATATAAGGTCATTGTACCAACAATTAGAAAAAATACAGCTAATAATGCGGTAAGAAAATAACCTAGATTAAATTCTTGCAATGCCTCTTTTAAAGTAGGTTTACGGTCCATCGATTTAAGTTTTTCTAAACTCCACATGCTTACCCAACCAGAGGCTTCAACTGCAGTTGGCATCCAACCTACCAAGCCTATTAAAAATAAAATACCCACCTCGTTAAATAGCTCTGGCCTATTAAAATGAGCTATAGGAGTAGCTTGACCTTTGTTGATTACTAAAAATGTGGTTATTACTAATGCAACAAAAAGTATAGCAACAACCATTTTTAAAGAAACCTCTAGTAAACGATAGCGTCCTATAATTAAAACGATGCTGATAAAAGTAAAAAGTCCAAGCGCTACAGTACTAATATCAATAGAAGAAATTTTAAAAAGATTTATAAAAAGTCCGGCAGTTACCACATATAGTGCCGCTAAAATAGTAAATACGCTTACTAAAGTAATTAGCGCATAAAGCCATAGGTATTTTCTTCCCATATTTAAATACCCTTCAATTAAACTCTTCTTGGTAACATTTGTGTATCTAACCCCAAATTCAAAAAAAGGATACTTTAAAATATTTGCTAGTATAATGGGGATTATCATAATCCACCCATATTGAGCCCCTGCTTTTGTAGATAAAACAAGATGTGATGTTCCAATAGCCATACTGGCGAATAGCAAACCAGGGCCAAGATTTTTAAGTGC
Source organism: uncultured Flavobacteriaceae bacterium (assembly GCA_964562775.1). Lineage (GTDB taxonomy): Bacteria > Bacteroidota > Bacteroidia > Flavobacteriales > Flavobacteriaceae > Croceitalea. The sequence continues at coordinate 7,033 of CAZLUS010000091.1, forward strand.
TATTTTAAGTTTGCTCATTTTTTAAACTGTCTATAGGCAACTAAAATAGTTTTTTTAATGCTTTTTAGTTTAAAATAGTATAAATGATGCATTTGATAATTTACATTTAAAAAATAAAAAGTTGTAAATTGATTTTTATAACCAACTAAAATAAATCATGGACATATTACCTATAGTATCTTTTGTAGGGTTTACAGTATTAGTGGCAATCATAGCTTGGTATGCTACTCGAAAAACAAACGAAAATTCATCAGACGGGTATTTTTTAGGTGGGCGTAGTTTAACCGCAGGGGTTATAGCTGGCTCACTTTTACTTACTAATCTTTCTACAGAACAAATAGTTGGTCTTAATGGTAGTGCCTATAAAGATGGTTTATCTGTAATGGCTTGGGAAACACTTGCTGCCATTGCTATGATAGTAGCTGCTGTTTTTTTATTGCCTAGGTACTTAAAAGGAGGCTTAACAACGATACCACAGTTTTTGGCAAATCGTTTTGATGTAACTACAAAAACAATTACATCTGGCTTGTTCTTAACGGGTTATGTAGTGGTCTTACTACCTGTAATTTTATATTCGGGTTCGGTAGCTATTAGTGGAATGTTTAATGTTCCTGAGCTTTTAGGGGTCTCAGAATCGACTGCTTTAGTTATTTGTATATGGGGAATAGGAATAATAGGATCTATCTATGCGGTTTTAGGTGGTTTAAAAGCTGTAGCAGTATCTGATGCTATAAATGCTATAGGTTTAATGATTGGAGGAACCCTAATACCAATTTTTGGTTTAATGGCGATAGGAGATGGTAGTGTTATGGAAGGTTTAGATACGTTAATGGCTGCTAATCCAGAACGATTTGATTCAACAGGAGAACCCGGACAAGAGGTTCCTTTTTCAACCATTTTTACTGGTATGATGTTAGTTCAATTATTTTATTGGGGTACCAATCAGCAGATAATACAAAGAGCTTTAGGAGCAAAAAATTTAGCCGAAGGACAAAAAGGATTATTATTAGCTTCATTTTTTAAAATATTAGGGCCACTAATTTTAGTCTTACCAGGTATGATTGCATACTATTATTTTGAGGGAGGTTTAGCATCAAGCGATTTGGCTTATCCCGAATTAGTGAGAGCAGTACTGCCAGATTATCTTGTTGGGTTTTTTGCGGCAGTACTTTTTGGGGCAATATTAAGTTCTTTTAATAGTGTTCTTAATAGTTCCGTAACCCTTTTTGGAATTGATATTTACAAACAACATATCAATAAAGAAGCATCAGAAAAAACAGTAGTTAAATACGGTAAGATATTTGGACTTTGCTTAGCCTTAGCAGCCATGTTTATTGCGCCATTAATTGCTAATGCAGGAAGTCTTTTTGCCTACTTACAAGAGATTAATGGTATTTATAACATTCCTATTTTAACCATAATAGTAGTGGGCTATTTGACCAAAAGAGTCCCCGCTATTGCCGCAAAAATTGCTATAGTTACAGGTTCTTTGCTTTATATTTTAAGCCAATTTGTATTAAAGCCTTATGTGGTTGGCGAAGAAAATTATCCTCATTTTTTACATGTAATGGCAATTTTATTTTTATTAAATGTTGCAATTATGTTGATAATAGGAAAGCTTTACCCACGTAAAGAAGACTATGTACAAGAATATACAAAACAAGTTAGTATAGAACCCTATAAGTATGTAAAGCAAGTAGGAGCAGTCATTTGCTTCATTGTAGTTGCTATTTATATTTACTTTGCTAGATAGAAGTACTTTTATATAAATCGATGTGTTAGCATCGATTTATTTTTATAATTAAATGTAAAATATACTTGTCATTAAGGAAAAAATATTATACATTTAGACTTTTAAACTTTACTTTTAATATTATGAGAGATTTTTGTGATACAGAAAATAATAGATTACTCCGATGGGGTAAATTCCAATTACCAAATAGATTTATAAAAATAGGCTGGAGTATTATAATTGGAACATTCTTGTTAATGATAGCAAAGAAATTTGTGGATGAGCCAACATGGGTTAAACCGATATTACGTAATGTTATGATTCTTGGGTTTTTAATAGTTTCTATTTCTAAAGAAAAGATAGAAGATGAACTCATTGCTAGTCTTAGGGCAACATCCTATCGTTTGGCTTTAATAATTGGAGTATTATATGCATTAGTGCAACCATATGTAACGTATGCTGTTGAAAATTTGATAGACCCAGGCAATGCGGAATTAGACAATAGCTATTTTCAGGTTTTGTTATATATCTTATTAGTACAAATTATGTTCTTTAATGCTTTAAAACGTAGTTCTTAAGAATGAAAAATAACTTAAAAGTACAACGAGCTATAAAGGACTTAACACAAGAAGAATTGGCAAAACTACTAGGTGTTTCTCGGCAAACTATTAATTCTATTGAAAAAAATCGTTATGTGCCATCTACAGTATTAGCATTAAAACTCTCAAGGGTTTTTGAGATATCGGTAAATGAAATTTTTCAATTAGATGTGGAAGATTAACTCTAGCTTATATAAGTATTCAAATAAAAAAACCAAGGTATTAACCTTGGTTTTTTCTTCATCTGTACTCGAGGCGGTCACTTCAATGCTTCAGTAGTGAACACAAGTCCCTTTTTATTTCGTTTTACTCCATAAAAAAAGCCCTTACATTGTAAGGGCTTCTCTCGTGGTACTCGAGGCGGGACTTGAACCCGCACGGACTAATGTCCATTGGATTTTAAGTCCAACGTGTCTACCAATTCCACCACTC
>CAZLUS010000092.1:0-9695 GCA_964562775.1 uncultured Flavobacteriaceae bacterium
CGTAAGTAGCTGAAATACAATACGATGATTAACTTAAAATTAATATAATTGTTGCGAATGGATATAAATCTATGGTGAGCTATTAAATAATAGAGGTGTAGAGAATATGTTTTTTGTTAAGAAAAACCTTATTTAATATGGTTTTTTTGCTTACCGGCGCTAAAGAAGGTAAAAATATAGGTTTTGCTAAGTTTCTTTTAACGGCTTCTTGGGTATAATATTCCTTTTTAGTAGGGTGTAAAGGATATACACCATTAAATAATATTCCCCAGTATTCATTTTTGAGGATTGTTTTAATCATATATATACAATCATCGATATGAATTAGATTAACCAATTCTTCACCATTTTTTAAGTCATTTTTGCCCGAAAGCATATATACAGGATGCCTATCTGGTCCAATTAAACCCCCAAAGCGAATAATACTTGTATTGATACTCTTTTGATCAAGAAACAGTCTTTCGCATTTAAGGAGTTGTTTTCCAGATTCTGTTTTAGGTTTAGGTGGTGTTTCTTCAGTAATCTCTCCTTCTACAGCACCATATACTGATGTGCTACTTATAAAAAGAACCTTTTTTATTTTAGCCTTTTCTATTTCTTGCAAGAGCAATTCTACCTTAGCAACATAATTGACGGTTTTATTTTTTCTAAGCCCAGGCGGAATATTAACTATTAAGGTGTCTATATTGGATAAGAAATTTTTAATATCGCCATCTATCTTATTTTCATTAAGTTTTACAACATATCCTTTAATACCTGCTGTAAGTAGTTTTTCTAATTTGTGGGTTGATGTGGTTGTTCCTTTTACAGTATATCCAGATTTTAATAAATCTGTAGCAAGTGAAAAACCCAGCCATCCACAACCGATAACACCTATTGTCTTAATCAAACTTTAAAGTTTTGGTCACCAAAATAGCATCATTTAATACAAAAGGCATTGGAATACTATTTTTAGGTCTTTCTGGAACAGAGAATATAGTATTGCTCAATAAATCATTTGAAGCTTCAAAAAAAGTAAGCACCAAAGCTTCATCTTTAGGGACGCTTATGTTTATTTCGGTATCATCATTATCAGAAATATAGTGCGTTATTAATTTGCCATTCCGTCTATTTTCTAGATAATAATCTGAAAGTTCAATAGCATTAACTTGTGCCTTATTGATGGCAATAGCATTGGTAAACACTTCTAATTTGTTGACCTTACGTTGCGGGGTAATGCATAAGGATATTAAGCGTTCTTCGCCTATAATAGTATCTTCGGCGATATCTATTCTTGGTGGTAATATTGCTTTGGCTTCGGTATCTGCTGTAAAAGTAAAGCCAGTATTGTATTTACTACTTAGAATAGTAGTGTCTTTGTTGGCAACTGGCTTTTGTTTGTTTTTTAGGTATTGTCCGTTCCAAGCAATGGGCTTATGGTCATAGGTTGCCCATTTGGCAGTATTATTATCAGCATTGTATACATATAAAAGGCTGCTTGGTTTTGGTTTGTCTTCTGTAAATTCAGAATTTAAATGTGCAATTATACCAAATAGCGCAAATAAGAAAAAAGATAAAATGGCTAATCGGTTTAGCGATTTTAGTTGTCTAAAAAATGGCAGCACTATAAAATAAATAAGGGTTACAAAAACCGTTGCTGCCGTCATCATTTTTAAGCCAAGCCCCACAGGAAACATTTTTACGAATGGTGTAAATATAAAAACACCTGGGAGCGCTAAAAATAACAACAATAATGAACTTGGTTTCTCTTGATTAATACAGACCATAAAAGCAGCTAATAAACCAAAAACAGGAACAATAAAAAAGCTAGCTCCTTTTAAATAAAATGCCATTAAAGCACATATAAGTAGCCAAATAAAAATAGGAGCAACTAACAAGTTGGCTGTCGCTATTTTTTTAAATCTATTATAGGTAAAAAAGCATATGCCTAAGGCTAAAAACACCATTTCTAGAATATAAATATGTCCATTGTAGGTAAACCCGTGAAGCATATCTTTATAATCTGGATACCACCATTTGAGTGCTGGCCAAGTTATAAAACCTAAGACACTATTTATTGCCAATACTAGAACTAATGGAATAAAACCAATTAGCATTGGTTTAAGTGCTAGCGTGTTTTTCTTAAAACCTATAATTAAAAGAACGATAAAGATTAAAAATGCGAGGGCAAACATGGGCCATATTAATTCAAACGGGTAAGAGACTAACTTAAAGAATGGCACGCTAAAATAAATATAGTCGTCTAAGCTTTTTAGATTGTCTAAGCTGGTATTGCTAAAATGATTCATTAAAGGCATTAAGTAACTCCCTTGATGCATTAAGGAATTTCTATCTAACCTATCATAATTATCAAGTTCAGTATGATAGTCAAAATGATCGTCTATAAAAGCAAAATTGAAACCCTCAATATCCCTGTCTTCTCTAAAAACAGTTAGGTCTGTATCATTGGGGAGCATTTTGTATATGCTATAAGCTAGCGAATTTGCTACAGGATATTCGGGATTTGCTTTAGTAAATTCTTTAATCAACTTTCCGTTTCCTCTGTTGGTTTCAATAAGCATATAGCTTGGACCTCCACTACCACGAGCTTCAAAATTTAAAACCAAACCTACATCTTTAGACCAAGGGTGTTTGTTTACAAATAAATCGGCACCATTAAGACCAAGTTCTTCAGCGTCGGTAATTAAAATAATGATATCATTTTTTGGTGTCTTTTTTTCTTCTAAAAAAGCACGAACACCTTCTAAAATAGTTGCTACGCCACTTGCAGCATCACTAGCCCCAAAAGAAGAATGCGAACTGCTATCGTAATGAGATAATAGTAGTAAAGCCTTGCCATCTTCAGACCCTTTAATTCTTGCTAATACGTTAGTTACTTTACTTAGGTTACCCCAGTCTCCCCCTGCAGTATATCCTTCTTGGGTAATTGTTTGCAGTCCCATTTTTTTAAGTTCTGCAACCACATATTTTAAAGCGTTAGTATGTCCTTTAAAACCTACAGCGTGAGGTTGCATAGAGAGTTTTTCTACATGTTCTAATGCATTATCAATAGAAAAAGAAGTTTGTGCTATAGCTTTCTCAGTATGAGAAGGCATTAAAGATTTTAAACTGTAATAGACAGCCAAAATAAGAAGGAGAAGTGCTACTGTTCTAGTAAGTTTCATAATGTGTTTTAGTTGGTCTATAAATGTATAAAAATATGTGCTAATGTATTTGAACGAAAAAAATATTGCTAAGTCACTAAAAATCACTATATTCAGCAATCAACCTTTTAAAGAAAATAATATGGCAATCAAAAGTTTTCAAGGAGCAAGAGCTAAGACGACGAGAAGGAAAGTATGTGATGATCCAATTTTGGTTACAGATTATATGACTACAAATCTGGTTACATTTTCGCCAGAACAATCCATTTTAGAAGTAATGGAAAAGTTTGCAAAACATCATATATCTGGGGGGCCTGTTTTAGATGATAATGGGTTTTTAGTAGGCATTATTTCTGAGGCAGACTGTATGAAACAAATTTCTGAAAGTCGCTATTTTAATCAACCTATTTTAGATAAAAGTGTAGAACGGTTTATGACTAAAAACGTAGAAACTATTCCGCACGAAATGAGCATATTTGATGCTGCATGTGTTTTTGACAAGCATAATAGAAGAAGGTTACCTGTTATGAAAGATGGAATTATAATAGGCCAGATTAGTAGAAAAGATGTTGTAATTGCTGCGCTAAAACTTAGTGGTCAAAACTGGCAGTAAATTATTCTCTTTTTACAATCATATAAAAATCATTATCTAAAGGAAGATAACCTAAATCATACACAAAAAAATAGGTGCTTCCTTTTTTTGTGGTATAAAGACTTGTAATGTAATCAAAATCAAACCCTTTGTTCAAGAGGCTGTTTTTAGTGGTACGTGTTTTACCATCTTTAAGCTCGTAAGCATCTAATATTCTATAATTTTTGCGGAGTCGGTTATTGGTATTTCTAACTAAATTATTACTGTCTTTGTTTAGTTTGTTATTGTAAGCATTACGGCAATAATCAGAACAGAATTTTTTGTCTATTCGCCCTTTAATCTCATTATCGCATTCTAAACACTGTTTCATGAATTAGCTTTTTTTATAATTAAAAACTACCTCTTCGGCATCGCCTTTTTCGTCTTTAATTAATCCATAAATGTTAATTTCATTTTCGCTCACGTTTTCAAAAGTAAAACTTTCAAAATATACGCGGTTAGCTTCAGCTTTAACGAATTTAAATTGTTGTACTTCGTTTTTTTCTTCCCAAGCGTGTAAGTTAGCATCAAAGTGGCGTAGTTCAAAAATCAATGTTTTATCTATTTCACGAATATGCCCTATTTCGTAAAAAGTAATTTTTCCATCTGCGATATGCCTAAAAACAAATGCCATAGCCCCAGCATCTATAGGGCTCCAAATTTCTTCTGTTTTGCCACCAAAAGCTTCACCAAGCCAATGCCCTTCCATAAAAGAAACTAGTTGAATACTAGCATTAGGTGATTTTTGACCTTCTTCTAAAGCATACGTGTTTTGGCCATTGACTATTGCAAAATTCAATAGGATTAAAAACAAGAGAATTCTCATAGGTTGCTTTTTTATAAGTATAGGTAATTGCATTAAATATATGAATTATTTTAAGCTTCAAACTAACATCCTAAAAGTAAACCTACTAGTGCACTTCATCAAAACTTTTCGTTTTATTAAATACCTATATACAATGTAGACGAAACACCAAACTAATTTTTTTGAATGATTGAAAATGGATACTTTTAACAAAGTGTCCAAAAGCCGTAAAACTTTAGATAGAGTACTTGGTATATTGCTAATTTTGATTATCTAAAAAACCATTTTGAAATTGGCATCCTTCAAAAATACATTCTTCATAATCAGCCCTTGCGAGTCGTATTTTAGTATAATCTTCATTTTTAAAATGTTGTTCGGTAACAAATGGTATATCCATTAATCGTCATTTAATAGTAAAGCAGGTAAATTTAATGACTTATACAAGTCGTTAAAAGCACTCATTTCTACATTGACAATTGTATTTTTTTCTTGTTCGTATTTACCCCAATCTGTCAATAAATCTTGTAACCGTTCTTTAGCACCTGTAGTAACTTTTGGTTCTGCTACATCTACAAACCCTTTTAGGTGTAGTAAATCTGCATTAAGTTGGTTGTTAAAGTTGATGACATCTTGGAAGGTCTTTTGCTTAGGTTGAATTAGGTTTTCTTCCCATATGGTAATTCGTTTTTCTATAGCCTCTCCCTTTTCAAGTAGTTCCTTAGCTGCTTCATTGCCTTTTAATAATTTCTTATAATTCTTTAATTGAGCTTTTGCCGAACGCATTTGATTTACAGCATTATGGATTTCTTTTACAGTTGTACTAATAGTACTTAAAACTTCTTGTTGAGCAGTATAATCTGTGGCTGCTGCATCTATTTTTGGATTTGCCAAAACTGTTGCAGAAGTTGCTACAATTTCATCTTCTAAAGTTAATCTAAGCGTATAACTACCAGGCCCTACTCGATGACCTGCAGCGTTGCCAAAAACAAAGACTTTTTCAATACTTGGTAATGCCTTAGTTCTAAAGTCCCAAGTAAAACGATTATAGCCTTTTTTAGATTCTAGGATAGCTGGCTTAGATGGTCCGCCAGGCCATGATTTAAAGCCTTTAGGTTTTTGATTGGTATAGCTTCGGATTACCTCACCATCTTTAAGAACTTCTAATTTTAATTCAGTTGAATCTAACTTTTTAGGAAGGTAATAATCTATAGTTACTCCCGATTTAGGATTTTGACCTAAACCAGGAATAGGTTTATCTTGGCTGCCGCCAAAAATGCGATATGTTGGTTTGGGTTGTATAATCTTTAATTTTCCTGAAGTATCAAAACTATTTTGGATAGCTCCTACATCATCTAGAACCCAAAAAGAGCGTCCTGCTGTAGCTACAACTAAATCATTATCCTGAATTGTTAAATCATTAATAGGAACTATAGGAAGATTTAACTGAAACTTTTGCCAATTTTGACCATCATCTAAAGAAATATAAAGCCCTGTTTCTGTGCCAGCATATAATAGGCCTTTTTGTTTTTTATCTTCACGAACAACCCTTACAAAAGTATGTTTGTTTGTAATTCCATTGGTAATTTTTGTCCAAGTTTGTCCATAATCAGAAGTCTTAAAAATATATGGTTTTAAATCCATAAACTTATATCGCATTACCGCAATGTATGCTGTTGCTGGACTATGCGGCGATACTTCAATACTATTTATAATCCCTTCTGCAAGATTAGGCGGTGTAATATTTGTCCAATTAACCCCTCCATCTTTTGTAATATGCACTAAGCCATCGTCACTACCTGCATACAAAACACCTTTTTCATGTGGCGATTCGGTCAAGTACATTAGGGTATTATAGTTTTCTCCACCAGCAGCTTCATTGGTGTAAGGTCCTCCACCTGGTCCTTGTTGTTCTATTTTATTACGAGTTAAATCTGGACTAATTACATCCCAGCTTTGGCCCCCATCTGTTGTTTTAAAAACAACATTCCCCGCATGGTAAATTGTGTTTCTGTCATGTGGAGAACTAATAATTGGAGCATTCCAATTGTATCTATATTTAAAGTCTTTAGGAACCTTTCCTAAACCTAGTTCTGGATATTCTTTTATTGGTTTCCCTTCTTGCGAGGCTTTAACCCATTTTTCTATAATACCTTGGTAACAACCTCCATAAACTACCTCAGGATTATTTGGGTCAAAGGCTAAATAAGCGCTTTCGCAACCTGCAACAGAATACCAATCCTTCCAGTCTATTCCTGCGTCATTAGTACGACTAGCTATTGCTATCGCAGAATTGTCTTGTTGCCCGCCATAGATGTTATATGGCACTAGATTATCAGTAATTACACGATAAAATTGAGAAGTAGCTTGATTTTGCTGGCTGCTCCAACTTTTTCCGCCATTGTTAGAAACATTGGCTCCCCCATCATTGGAATTTATCATTTTTGAATTGTCATTCGGATTTATCCATAAATGATGATTATCGCCATGGGGTGTGGGTAAAGGAGTAAAAGATTTTCCACCGTCTATAGATTTGGTGACAGGCGCATTTAAAACATATACTATATTTTCGTTTTGGGGGTCTGCAAAAATTTCCATGTAATACCACGAACGCGCAATATTAATACGGTCTTTATTTACCTGTTTCCATTTTTCACCTGCATCTACACTTTTATAAACACCGCCTTTTTCTCCTTCGGCTTCAATAACTGAGAAGATGATATCAGAATTAGCACGAGAAACTGAAATGCCTGCTTTTCCAAATTCTTTTGGGAGTCCCTCTTTAAGTTTTTTCCATGTAGTGCCTCCATCGGTAGATTTATAAATACCAGATGAGAGTCCACCAGATTCTATTGTCCAAGGGTAACGTCTATGTTGCCACATTGCTGCATAGAGAATTAATGGATTATTCATATCCATAGATAACGAGGAAGCTCCCGTATTTTGATCTACAAAGAGAACGCGTTCCCAACTAGTTCCGCCATTTATAGAACGATAAATACCGCGTTGTTCCGATGGACCATATTGCGCTCCTTGTGCAGCAACAAAAATGATGTTTGGATTGTTGGGGTCAATAATAATGTCAGAAATATGCCGGGTTTCATCTAAACCAATATGTTGCCATGTTTTTCCCGCATCAGTAGATTTATAAACGCCATCTCCCATCGATGTCATTACCCCACGTGCCGCATGTTCTCCCATACCCACTAAAACAATATTAGGATTGCTTTCTGATACGGCGATGGCACCAACGTTGCCCGTTTTTAATTGTCCGTCAGAAATATTTTTCCATGTAATGCCGTCATCTGTGGTTTTATAAATTCCGCCACCAACAGTCCCCATATAGTAAGTCATTGGTTGTCCAACTACACCAGTAGATGCAACACTACGTCCACCGCGAAAGGGACCAATATTTCGCCATTTAAGGCCAGAATATAAAGAATCGTTTAGAACTATTTTTGGAGTTTCATTTTTCTTTTTTCTGCGTTGTGAATTAACTGATTCGGGAATTAGGATTATTGCTAAAAAGAGAAGTAAAATATGTTTCATTAGTTGTGTTGTTGGTTATTTTAATTTTTTGTCAAGGGCTAAAATTGTATGTAAAAGCACATTGGCACCATTAGCCATATTTTTTGCTGAAGTAAACTCTTTTGGGGAATGACTAATGCCACCTTTGCTAGGGACAAATATCATTCCTGTAGGTACTATAGTAGCCATATCTTGAGCATCATGTCCTGCGCCGCTTGGCATGTAATGGTAACTAAGTTTAAGATTTTTGGAAGCACTCTCAATTTCTTTTTGAATGGGAGTAGCTGTTAAAGCAGGATTAGCGGTAGTGTCAAGTAGTTGAAAACTTATCTTAACATTAGATTCTTGAGCAATAGCTTTAGCTCGTTCTTTAATGTTTTGGAATACTTTTTCGATAATATCCGAAGAAAGATCTCTTATCTCTAAACTAGTGATAACTTTTCCTGGGATAACGTTTGGTGCTCCCGGTTCGGCTTTTATTCTTCCAACTGTCGCAACCTGGGCGCCGTTAAAACTATTGGCTATTTCATTTACGGCAACAACAAATTTAGCAGCAGCCAATAAAGCATCTTGCCTTGCATTCATAGGTGTTGTGCCAGCATGGTTTGCGAAACCTTCAAAAGTAACATCCCACCATTTTAAACCTACAATGCCCTCAACAATACCAATATCTAGGTGTTTCTGCTCCAGAATACCTCCTTGTTCAATGTGCAATTCTAAAAAGGCAGCCATAGATTCTTTTTTGCGAATTACTTGGGCTAATTTTGTAGTATCACCTCCAAGACGCATAATCCCTTCGCCCATAGAATAACCAGTGGAATTTTTAACAGAAAATGCACTTTTGGTCAAGTGTCCAGAAATAGCTCTACTTCCCATAACGCCTCCTTCTTCGTTAGAAAATATTATAATCTCTAGTGGATGATTGGTTGTAATATTTTGTTCCTTCAAAACAGTTAAGACTTCAATTGAAGCCATCGACCCAACACAGCCATCATAGTTGCCGCCATTTGGTACTCTATCAATATGGGAACCAAAAGAAATTAATTTTTTAGATGGGTCTTTCCCTTCGCGCTTGCCAATAATATTACCAGCATAATCTATATGCACATTGAGTTTTAATGCTTCTAGAGTTTCTATAATCCATTTTCGAGCTTCAATATCCGCATCGCTAAAAGCCACTCGTTCCGTATCTCCATTTTCTTGTAATCCAAATTTAGCAAGGTCAAAGATGCGTTGCTCTAATCGATCTTGAATCACAGTTGGTGATTTTTGACCTTCTCCTAAAACATACGTGTTTTGGCCATTGACTATTGCAAAATTTAATAGGATTAAAAACAAGAGAATTCTCATAGGTTGCTTTTTTATAATTTTAGGTACTTGCATTAAATATATGAATTATTTTAAGCTTCAAACTAACATCCCAAAAGTAAACCTACTAGTGTACTTCATAAAACCTTGCGTTTTTATTTAATTCATATTTTTTACTCGCCCACATTGCGTATAGATGCCATATATAAGGGTTTTCCATGCAAAACAAACGACTACAAACGTTTGTAAACGAAAATAATTATTTCCCAACCGAATCTTTGTT
>CAZLUS010000093.1:0-9529 GCA_964562775.1 uncultured Flavobacteriaceae bacterium
GTTATCCATTTAGAAGAGTTAAAAGCTTTTGATTGATGGTACGAATGTGATCGTATGGTTAGTCCTAAAGAAATTAATAGCAGAACCGCATACAAAAATGTATTTCTGTTGCTTAGGATAAAATTTATAATCCGTTGCATGTAATGCTATTATTAGTTTTAAAAGAAAGCTTTCTTTTATTTAATCAAGATATTTTTATAGCGTTCAAGGTTTTTTAATGCTATTCCAGTTCCTCGCACTACTGCTCTTAAAGGATCTTCAGCTATATAAACAGGTAAATCCGTTTTTTGCGATAATCTTTTGTCTAATCCACGTAGCATAGATCCACCACCAGCAAGGTAAATACCAGTATTATAAATATCGGCGGCTAATTCAGGTGGTGTCTGCGATAAGGTTTCCATTACAGCATCCTCAACGCGTAATATACTTTTATCCAGTGCTTTTGATATCTCTCTATATGACACATGTACTTGTTTGGGTTTCCCTGTGAGTAAGTCTCTACCTTGTATCGATTTATCTTCAGGGGGAGATTGTAAATCTTCCGTCGCAGAACCTATTTCAATTTTAATAGCTTCAGCAGTACTTTCACCAACATAGAGGTTGTGTTGCGTACGCATATAATAGATGATATCATTTGTAAAAACATCACCTGCAATCTTTACAGATTTATCGCAAACAATACCTCCTAGGGCTATTACCGCAATTTCTGTAGTACCACCACCTATATCAACAATCATGTTGCCTTTAGGTTGCATAATATCTAAACCAATACCTATTGCAGCTGCCATAGGTTCGTGTATTAAATAAACTTCTTTTCCGTTTACACGCTCAGCAGATTCACGTACTGCTCGCATTTCTACTTCGGTAATACCAGAAGGAATACAAATAACCATTCTCAATGCAGGTGGAAACCATTTTTTCTTTAGTGCAGGAATATTTTTGATAAACATACTAATCATCTTTTCAGATGCATCAAAATCTGCAATTACACCGTCTTTTAATGGTCTAATTGTTTTTATATTCTCATGTGTTTTTCCTTGCATCATGTTGGCTTCTTTGCCAACAGCAATAATTTTACCAGTTATCCTATCACGGGCAACAATAGATGGGCTATCTACGACGACTTTATCAAGGTGAATAATTAAAGTATTTGCAGTACCAAGGTCAATTGCAATTTCCTCGGTCATAAAATCAAAAAAGCCCATAAAAAGTTTAGTTTATCGGATTAACGGTAACATTACATCGGTAAAAGTAATAAAATTAATGTTTAAAATGACGTGTACCTGTCATTACCATTGCAATACCATTTTCGTTACAATAATCGATACTTAATTGGTCTTTAATAGAGCCCCCTGGCTGAATAACACTTTTAACACCAGCTTTGTGCGCAATTTCTACACAATCAGGAAATGGAAAAAAGGCATCGCTAGCCATTACAGCCCCTTCTAAATCAAATTTAAAAGAGTTTGCTTTATGTATGGCTTGGTTTAAAGCATCTACACGCGATGTTTGTCCAGTACCACTAGCACATAATTGTTTGTTTTTTGCTAAAACAATCGTATTTGATTTTGTGTGTTTACATAATTTAGAGGCAAATATTAAATCATCTAATTCTCTTTCTGATGGTTGTTTTTCTGTAGCGTGAGTTAAATCGCCCAGACTATCGGTTTTATGGTCTTTCTCTTGGAGTAGTATTCCATTTAAACATGTTCTAACAATCATCTCTGGCATTTCTACTTCATTTTGAATTAGAATAATTCTATTTTTCTTGCCTTTTAATATTTCTAGCGCATCATCAGCATAGCTTGGTGCAATTACAACTTCGCAAAATAATTGATGTATTTCTTGAGCCGTTGCTTTATCAATTTGTTTGTTACTTATCAAGACACCTCCAAAAGCCGAAACAGGGTCTCCCGCTAAAGCATCAATATAAGCTTGGTGTAAGTTGTCACGTTGCGCTAATCCGCAAGCATTGTTGTGCTTTAGGATTGCAAAAGTAGGAGGGTCGTTTTTAAATTCATTCATTAAATTTACAGCAGCATCAACGTCTAATAAATTATTATATGAAAGTTCTTTGCCGTGTAATTTTGAGAACATAGCGTCAAAATCGCCAAAGAAAAATCCTTTTTGATGCGGGTTCTCACCATAACGCAAAACTTTTCCGTTGGTCTCACTCACTTTTAGAGCGGCCAAGGCATGATTTTTATTAAAGTAATTGAAAATAGCAGTGTCGTAATGTGAAGAAATATTGAACGATTTGGCTGCAAATCGCTTGCGGTCTTCAAGTGTAGTAGTACCATTTCCTTCAGAAATTACATTTAGAAAATCGGAATAGTCTTCCATGGACGAAACACAAAGCACGTCTTTATAATTTTTTGCTGCAGCACGGATAAGCGAGATTCCACCTATATCAATTTTTTCAATAATATCTTGTTCAGATGCTCCACTAGCAACTGTTTTTTCAAACGGATATAAGTCAACAATAACAATATCTAGCTGAGGTATATCAAATTCTGTCATTTGCGCAACATCACCATCGTGATCTTGACGGTTTAAAATACCTCCAAATACTTTTGGATGTAATGTTTTAACTCTACCTCCTAAAATAGAAGGGTAGCTTGTTACGTCTTCTACAGGAACAACCTTAATGCCAAGGTCTGTGATAAACTTTTCAGTGCCACCAGTAGAATATATGGTAATGCCTAATTCGTCAAATTTTTTAACTATTGGCTCTAGACCATCTTTATGAAATACAGAAATTAATGCCGAAGTTGCTTTTTTGGTAGTGCTCATGTATGTTTTGATGCAAAAAATTAAGCGTCAAAAATACTTTATTTATGAGC
Source organism: uncultured Flavobacteriaceae bacterium (assembly GCA_964562775.1). Taxonomy (GTDB): domain Bacteria; phylum Bacteroidota; class Bacteroidia; order Flavobacteriales; family Flavobacteriaceae; genus Croceitalea. Next base: position 2,844 of record CAZLUS010000093.1, read on the forward strand.
ATAAATGGTATTGGGTTATCAACAAAAGCCCTTAAGTTTTAAAGAATTTTGGCTACTTCACTATTTACAAACTCTAAAAAACGCTCATCTTCTGCTGTAAATGGGTCTAGCGTGTTAGAATCAATATCTATTTGCCCAATATTTTCCCCATCTTTAAATAGTGGGACTACAATTTCAGATTTTACGGTTACGCTACAGGCAAGGTAGTTATCTTGCGCCTGAACATTTGGCACTACAAAGTTCTCATTACTTTCCGCTACCTGTCCGCAAATACCTTTGCCAAAAGGAATTATGGTATGGTCTGTAAATTCCCCGGCATAAGGTCCAAGTTTTAATTCACGTTTGTCTCCGTTTTTAAAATAAAAGCCTACCCAGTCATAATGCGTTATTTGCGCTTTAAGTAAATCGCAAATTTGTTGCATTTTTTCATTAGCGTTAGCTTTTTCTTGAGCTATAATATGGCTTATTTTTTCTTTTAAACTGCTATGCATTATTAATGTATAAGGCTGTAAAAGTCGTACAAATTCGCAAAAAACACAATTGTATTTTACTAATATTTGGTTAACAAATAGCCTAATTTTAAGTAGTATTTTTAATATTTTGTAAATTTGATATGTGAAGCAGGTATTTTATAAGACAACTTCTATAGTAATGGCAATGCTTTTATTGCTTTCTACAGTCTCTTGGACAGTAGATAAGCATTTGTGCATGGGTCGTGTTATGGATGTTGCTTTTTTTACTAGTGCTAAAGATTGTGGTATGAAAGCTGCAATTGATTTATTAGAAGAACAGGGTGTAGAAAATCACTGTTGCGATGATGAATCTTTTACCATTCATGGGCAAGATGACCTTAGACTAAGTTGGGATAATTTAGCCCTTGAGCATCAAATTGTAATAGTAATAGTTGCACATTCTTATTTAGAATTATTTAGCGACTATCCTAACGAAATACTGCCTAACGAAGCCTATCCACCCCCTATATTGGTCTATGATATACAAATATTAGATCAAGTGTTTTTAATTTGAAATTCAATTATTAGACAGAGCTTAGGCTCAAAGTTTTTAATAACGAATAATTTCAAATTTAAATTTCAATGCAAAAATATATTTTATTTACATTCCTCTTTTTGGGAAGCTTTTTTTTGGTGAAAGCACAAGGCCCTCCAATAACAGGAGATAAACCTATAATGTTAGGAGGTAATAGTTTTACAACAAAAACCCTAACAGAAATACGGTTTACCGAGCGAGGTAGATTTACCTATATTCCTTTAATGTTGCATTATTTGCCAACATCTAATTCATTTATAGGAGTACATATACCTTTTATAAATTTTGATACTTTTTTAGAAGATGATCAAGGTTTAGCAGATATAAAAATACTAGGTAAATATCAGTTTTTTAGAAAAGATTTTACTGGAAAAACCTTTAGAGCGGTTGCTAAAACAATACAAACATTACCAACTGGCATAGATATTGACGCTATTAATTTAAGTACAGACAAATATGCAGGATATTATGGAGTAGTTGCAGGGTATGAAACTCTTAAGTATGGCATATCTAGTGAGTTAGGATATAATTGGATGCCTAATGGCACGCTAGATGAACTGCTATATAAGCTGGGTGTAGGCTTACCTTTATTAAAGCCTCAATACCCTAATAAACAGTTAAACCTGTATTTTGAGTATGCGAATAGTTGGGTTTTTGAACGCGATTGGTATCAGTTGTTTTATGCACAGGGTATTCAATATGCAGGGAAAAACATCACTGTTGATTTTGCAATACAATTACCCTTGGTTAATGATGTGTCGGAGGGTAGAGAATTTAGATATAGCCTTTTTTTAGGTACACGATATACATTTTAAAAAAACAAGAGATGAAAAAAACAATAATGACAACAATGTTTATTGCTATGCTAGCAATTTTTAGTGTTAATGCACAAAAACAAATGGATAAATTTATGATACAAGTAGATGGCCTTGGATGCCCTTTCTGTGCGTATGGACTAGAGAAAAAATTTAAAGAATTTAAAGGAATAAAAAATGTGAAGATTGATATTGAAACTGGAGATTTTAGTTTTAGTTATCCAGCAGAAAAAGAACTTACTATGAGTGATGTAATTAAGCAAGTAGAAAAAGCGGGTTATACACCTGTAAACTCTAAAATCATGCGAGCAAATGGCAAAATAGAAAGTTCTGAAGATGATAAAGCAGAAATAAATCCCAAAAGTTTAGTTCATGAAGAAGTATTTGTTGTGGATAATTCTGAGCAATATAGCGAAAGCATAGAAAAATAGTTAAGATGAAATATATTGGTATACTTTTTCTTGGTCTTATATTATTAAGTTCTTGCAAAGAAGAAATCCCTAAAGAATGGGCATATAAAAGCACTGTTAAATTAGAGGGCGTTAACCCAATAGGAATTGCAAATGTTGACGGTAAAATATGGCTATCAGACGGCGACCATAATCGTTTAATAGAAATAAAAAAAGACGGAACTTTAGAGACTGTAATAGATTCTTTAGACAGGCCAATGCATATTGATAGTAACCACAATTTTGTTTTTGTACCACAGTATGGTAATGATAAGGTTGAGCTTTTTTATCCAAAATCTAATTTTGTAGATACAAATCGTTTTGAGCGAAAAGAGATTATGATTGATAGTAACAGTTTAGATGCTCCTTCTAGTATATCTGTTTTAAGTGGCGAAATAGCAATCACAGATTTTTATAATAATAGAGTGCTTTATCGTAATGATACAGGGTGGATTTCTTTCGGCTCTATAGGGTCACATAAAGGAGGGTTTTATTACCCAACAGATGTGCAAATAACAGATTCTCTTATTTGGGTGGCAGATGCCTACAACAACCGTATTCAAGTATTTGATAAGAAAGGAAATTTTGTGAAAATGATGGGACAAGACCAAAAAATGAATGCTGCAACTGGATTGTTTGTGTCTAAAAATGAAGTTTTTATAACTGATTTTGAAAATAACCGTGTTTTAATTTTTGACCACGAAGGGAAACTAAAACAAGAATTAAAAAAAGGTATTAAAAAGGCTATAGATTTACTTGTAAAAGACAATGTATTGCATATTATAAATTACAGAGCTGGCGAATTAATTTTATACGATTTGCAAGAAATAAAAGTATGATAAAAACATATCATATTTCTGGAATGACCTGCCAAGGCTGTGTAGCGTCAGTTAAAAAGAATCTAGAGCTTGTAGATGCTGTAAAGACTGTTGAGGTTAATTTAGAAAAGGAGGCTGCTAAAGTTACAATGGATACTCCATTAGTTTTGGCATATTTAAAGTCTGCTTTACCAGATAAGTTTGATATTGATGAAATAGCGATTGAGGTAAAGCCTGCTGAAAAGAAAAAAACAAAGTTTCAGCAGCTAAAACCCTTGGCACTCATTTTCGTTTATCTCTTTAGCGCTTCTTTTTTATTGAACTATAGCGATTGGGATACTAGGGAAGCAATGCTTGATTTTATGGGCTTGTTTTATATTGTCTTTAGCTTTTTTAAGTTTTTAGATTTAAAAGGATTTCCTGAGAGTTTTAAAATGTATGACCCTTTAACAAAGGCATTACCATTTTATGCTTGGGTTTATCCTTTTATAGAACTAGTATTAGGTTTTTTATTTTTAATGCGATTGTATATTCATGTGGCTTTAGTAGTTACAATTGTAATTTTAGGAATAACAACGGTTGGGGTAGTGCAAACACTTTTAAATAAGAAAAAAATACAATGCGCTTGTTTGGGCACCGCATTACAATTACCCATGACAGAAGCCACTTTTATAGAAAATACGATAATGTTGGTTATGGCGATTAGTATGTTGGCTATTTAATTTTTCTATTAATCATAGTTATTTAAATCTACTTCTAACGATTCAGAGAGGTAGTTATGGCTTAGGTTATATCCTTGCAGGTTTATTTTAAGTTCATTTTCTCCTGTATTGGGTACTTTAAATGAGACCACTCCATTTTTTTCAGTTGAAATTTTAGGAAACCAAGACACAATACCAAATTTTTTAAACTCATTACCTGTAGTAGAAAGATATTCAGGTCTAGTAAATGATTTGGGTTGTTGGTAGCCATTTACAACTACAAATTCTTTGCTTTTTTGAAGATGTTTAGGGGTGTTATTTAATTCGTAGTCGGGGTGTGTAAACACCACAAATGATAGCAAGTCACATTGAGCTCCAGGAATTTTGATATAATAAATTTCATCAATATCTTCTAATCGCACATTAGCATAATCATCAAAATATTCACTGAACTGCCCATTGAAAACAATGGTTGGAAAAATGGGTATAGGAATTACTTCATATGAATTTGAACTTCCTATACCTGTTGTTAAACATAGTTTAAAATGTTGTACGCTATTTGCTCTTCGTAAATCATCAGGATTTGTAGGATTAATATCAATATATCCTTTTCTAATCCCATATCTTTGGACAAAATTTCCTAGGGTAACAGTGCCTAAATGTGTACTATCGATTTTTATACCTTGGTATCCCGTCAGAAATTTTTGATATTTTAATTTATTAGCACTAACTACGACCTCTTTTAATTCTTGTATATTTTTTAATTCCCCTTCCTTTTTTATAAGATTTAACGAATCCTTTTTTGCTATTTGCTTATTATTGGCGCTTCTTTTTGGTTTAAAAGCGTGTTTAAAATTAATTTCATCAGGTTTTAAAGTAAAAAAGAATAGTGAGGATATAGGTTTTCCTTTTTTGTTTATTAGGGTTAAGGTGAATTTACTTTTTTCTTTTAGGCTTAGGTTGTTAAATCTAAACTGCATTTTTTCATTGAGGTCAGCAGTTTCATATACTTTATTAGTATTTGAAACCAATAATACTTGAGCTGGATTTTTAAGTTCTTTTATGGAGCCAATATAGCCTTCTAAACAACTCGTTTTTTTTGTGGCTAAGGTTTTATTTATTTTATTTTTTTCAAGAATAGTATTCCACGCGTATTTTCCATTTGTTTTATTTAATAATAAAGAATTAATAGCATAATCTAAAAACCGAGCATCACTTTTATTTAAACTTTGTATTAACAAGAGTTTATCGTGAGTAAAATAATCACTCAAGTAAAAGCTAGAACTCATTTTTCTAGTTTCAGTAAAGCTTAAATTTTGAGAAGGAAGAATAGAAACGCTTAAATTTTCTATAGGGGTAGTTGTTTTATTCCCCGATGTAGCAACCCAGAATTTAACAGAATCTTGTTCTTTAACAACCTTTAAAATTTGCGGTGCCAGGTCTACATGGGTATCGGGATTATACACAATTCTTTCTGCCACAAGCTCATTGTCATTTTTAATTAAAGAAAAGGTATTAATACCAGGGTAGAGTTGGTTAAAAGAAATAATAATATCATCAGACCATGAGGTGGTTTTAGTTTCTATAGGTATGGGAGTAATATTTCCATCTTTATGAAAAACTAGTTTAAGGTTTTCAGGTGAATCTAATGTTTCATTAAATCTACTTTTTACTTTTATCCAAAGGTTTCTTTGATCCAGATTAGGTTTTGCACTTAAAACATAACCTTTATTCTTTACATTAGAAACAGGAGTTTGAAAAATTTGATTACCTAAATAAGATTTTACTACATATTTTTTGTCACTAGTAGGAATAAAAGAAACCTGCCCAGACCCCAAGGGACTAATATCAATAGGCTTGCGTATAGCGGTAGAAGTTTCAAGAAAAGTAGAATCTGGTATTATACGATAACCATTATTATCTTGAATTTGAATGCCCAAAGTACCAAGTTCATTGTCAAGAAGAGTTCCACTTTCTGGCGTAATTGTAATGTTAAGATTTAAATTATCTGAAACAAAATCCTCATTTTGTTCCAAATCAAAATTTAAAATTCGAATAGGTAATATATTAGAATCATCTTCATTAAAATCATTCATTTGAGGGGTGTAAGCTTGCATAAAGTAATCGCCTGAATCTAAATTAGGTTTTATAAAAAACTCGCCAGAGGCAGAGCCATTTTCGTATAAAATGGTTTTAGAACTAATAATTTCACCTTTAGAGTCTATAAGGTTAACATAAACATATTCATTTTGAACGGCCATAGCATTAGTTTTCTTATTAAAAAGATAAGCGCTAAACCAAATATGTTCTCCAGATGTAAAAATTGTTTTATTGGTATGTAAATGAATTGCTTTTCGGTCTATTTTAAAATAGTCTTCATAGCTTTCTATTACCTTATTTAAAGTCGTATTCTCTTGACTATAGGTTGCCGAAATGTTGAGTAGAAAGATACTTAAGAGTAAGATGCGATATGTAATTGTAGTATTTTTCATTAGTATACATGTTTAAAAATGCTTCTTAAATTAACAAAAAAAAACCGCACTTGAAATTTTCAAGTGCGGTTTTTCTTATAATAAGTTAATATTTTATGTGCATACTAGCTCATAAATATCTAATTAAATGAGGTTTACATCATGCCTGGCATACCGCCGCCGCCCATTGGAGGCATTGGTGGAGCATCTTCTTTAATATCAGTTAATGCGCATTCTGTGGTTAAGATCATACCAGAAACAGAAGCAGCATTTTCTAAAGCAACACGAGTTACTTTCTTTGGATCAATAATACCAGCTTTCATCATTTCTACATACTTGTCAGATTTAGCATCGTATCCGTAATCACCTTTTCCGTCAAGAATTT
>CAZLUS010000094.1:0-9478 GCA_964562775.1 uncultured Flavobacteriaceae bacterium
ACATAATACCAATGGTAATTAAATTAGAAATAAAATAATATAAACTTAATCCACTCGCATAATTGTTAAAGAAGAATAACATCATTAGCGGAGATAGATACATAATAAACTTCATATTAGGCATACCGGGTTGTTGTTGCATTTGCATACTTTGCCCTGTAGTCATCATCATATAAAAGAATATGGCTATAGATGCCAAAATTGGGAACAGACTAACGTGGTCTCCATAAAAAGGAATGCTGAAAGGAAGGTTGTAAATTGTATCGTAAGAACTTAAATCATCTGCCCATAAAAATGATTTTTGTCGCAAGGCAAATGAAGTTGGAAAAAACATAAAAAGCGAATAGAAAATAGGCAATTGTAATAATGCTGGTATACAACCACTCATAGGGCTTGCTCCCGCTTTTCGATACAACTTCATAGTCTCTTGCTGCTTTTTCATAGCATTGTCCTTGTACTTATCATTAATAACAGTTATTTCTGGCTTTAGTACCTTCATCTTAGCCTGTGACAAATATGACTTATACGTAACAGGAGAGAGTGCCAGTCTAACTATAATGGTCATTATAATAATTGCAATGCCATAAGGGAAAAAAGAGCTTAAAAAGTCGTAAAATGGTGTGAAAACATATCTATTTATCATTCCAAATATCCCCCACCCAAAAGGAATAGATTCTACTAAACCTAAATCATCATGTTTACTAAGCACTTTTTCATCTGTTGGACCATAATACCAATGCATATTTTGCGATAGCTCCCCACCTTGCAAGTCTAGATTGGCTTCTGTATTATATTCTTTAGTAAATAAGGTTTCTTTACTTTCTTCTTCAACTAAATTGGTAGAGCTTAAATTTGCTGTCTTAAAATGATTATCAGTAGCCAGTATACTGCTAAAAAAATGTTGTCTATAAGACAGCCATTTTACATCTTTTTCTGTTTCTTCATCAAAATCACTACTATCCGAAAGTTTACTTATTTTTCCATCATCATGATTATAGGTTAATCGGGTATACCTATTCTCATAAACTACACTTTTATCATGACGCATGGTTTTTAAACTCCAATCTAAAGCTACAGGTTTAGAAGAATTAAAAACACTGCTTAAACCTTGCGAGCGGATGGTAAAATCTACCAAATAATCATTTGGTTTTATCTCATAACGATATTCTAAAAATTGGTTGTCAGATACTTTTGCTTTTAAAGAAAGTATCTGATTATCTCCACTAGTACTTAAACTAGGTTCAAAAAATAAATCTTTAGAACTTAAAACACGATTATCATTGGTAGAAAAAGAAATTCCAAAATTAGCGTTGCCGTCTTTTACTAGATACACAGGAACAGAATCGTAATTGACAAAGTTTTTCATCTTTGCTTCTACAATTTGTCCTCCTTTGTTTGCTATCTTCAAATACAAAACCTCGTTCTGAAATTCTGTAACTTCATCTAAAGTTTTTGTAAAACCAAATGCTCCTACTCTAGTTTTATAATTAGCTAAGGCAGTGGAATCTTTTATATTAATTACTTCAGGTTCTTGCGCAACTACTTTTTGAACTTCTACAGCTGTATTTTCAGCTTCTACCTGTTCTTTTTTCGTTTTTTCTGCTTCAATTTCTTCTGGCGTAGGCTGATTAAAGTAGAACATCGCTATCATTACGCTAAAAATTAATACAAAGCCAATGACTGTATTAATATCAAACTTCTTTTCTTCCATGAAAGTTATTTAGTAGTACTTGTTTACCAATTAATGGTTGGCAAATATATATCCAAATGTTATTATTATGCCAAACTGGCATTAGTTTGTTATCCTTTGTTTTTTAAAACTGCTTTTACAAAACCTACAAATACAGGATGAGGGGTTGCAACAGTACTCTTGTATTCTGGGTGGTATTGTACACCTACAAACCAAGGGTGAGATGGTATTTCAACAATTTCAACTAGGTCAGTTTTTGTATTTAAACCTGAAGCTATAAGTCCTTTAGCCTCTAATTTTTTCTTGTAATCATTATTAAACTCGAATCTATGGCGGTGACGTTCCGATATGTTAGAAACACCATATATTTCTTTAGCTAGTGTTCCTTCTTTTAATTCACATTCCCAAGCGCCTAAACGCATAGTACCTCCCTTATTAACAACAGTTTTTTGCTCTTCCATTAGGTTAATTACAGGAAAAGTGGTGCTTCCATTCATTTCCGTAGAGTTTGCATCACTAAGTCCTAAAACATTTCTTGCATACTCTATTACTGCCATTTGCATACCTAAGCAAATCCCTAAAAAAGGAACTGCATTTTCACGAGCATAACGCACTGCATGAATCTTACCTTCTATGCCTCGTTCTCCAAAACCTGGTGCTACAAGAATACCATCTAGGCCTTTCATTTTATCATCAATATTAGTAGCTGAGATATGTGCAGAATGAATAGAGCGTACATTAACTTTTACTTCATTAGCAGCACCAGCATGAATAAAGGATTCTAAAATTGATTTATAAGAATCTTGCAGTTCTACATACTTGCCTATTAAACCAATAGTAACCTCGCTTTTGGGGTTCTTATGTTTTTGAAGAAATTGTTTCCAGGTATCTAAATTAGTTTCAGATGTATCAGGTAAAGCCAATTTTTTAAGAACAACTTTATCTAAACCTTCTTCTTGCATTAAAAGTGGAACATCGTAAATAGTTGATGCATCAATAGATTGTATTACGGCTTCTTTTTTAACGTTACAAAAAAGCGCAAGTTTCTTTTTTATATCATCAGATATTTCATGTTCAGTACGGCAAACTAAAACATCTGCTTTTATACCACTTTCCATAAGTGTTTTTACAGAATGTTGAGTGGGTTTTGTTTTCAACTCTCCTGCTGCAGATAAAAAAGGGACTAATGTTAAATGTATTACTATTCCGCTATTATCACCAAGTTCCCAGAGCAGCTGTCTTACTGCCTCAATATAGGGTAAAGATTCAATATCACCTACCGTACCACCTATCTCGGTTATTACAATATCGTAGTCACCGCTATTACCTAAAATTTGTACGCGATTCTTAATCTCATTAGTAATATGAGGTACCACTTGTACCGTTTTTCCTAAAAATTCTCCCCTACGTTCCTTTTCTATAACACTTTGGTATATTCTGCCAGTAGTAACATTGTTTGCCTGTGAGGTTTTTACATTTAAAAAACGCTCGTAATGTCCTAAATCTAAGTCTGTTTCAGCACCATCATCAGTTACATAACATTCACCATGCTCGTATGGATTTAATGTACCTGGATCCACATTAATATATGGGTCTAGTTTTTGAATGGTAGTTTTATAACCTCTAGCCTGTAGTAATTTTGCTAAAGATGCGGCAATAATACCTTTTCCTAATGAAGATGTTACGCCTCCCGTAACAAATATGTACTTGGTTTTAGACATAATTGTAAATGTTATTACGGGGCATAAAGGTACATATTATAAGGCTATACTTTTGCTAATACTTAGGAAATTCTTCTCTTAATTTTCTTAGAATTGGCTCAAGTCCGTTAGATTTAATATCTAATGTCGCTTGCAAATGCTCTCCTAATTTTCCTTTAGGAAAACCTTTTTGCTTAAACCATATTAAATAAGATTCGGGTAAATCTACCAAATAACGCCCTTCAAACTTCCCAAAAGGCATTTTGTAGTGCGCTAATTCTATTAATACTCGTCTGTCTGGTTTTATATCCATTTAAAAGCTTAAAAGTACTATCTTTCTGTTAAGAAACAATCTTATGAAAAGAAGAGATTTTATTACTACAAGCGCAGTTGGTACTGCAGGTGTACTTACTAGCTCAGTCATAGCAAAAGAAAACACCCGTGAAACCCAATTTAAACTTAAAAATAATATTAATCATAGCGTTTGCCGATGGTGCTATAGCAAAATACCTATGGAAACGTTTCTTGAAAATTTAAACGAACTAGGCATCAAAGCTATGGACCTTACCGGGCCAGAAGATTGGCCTTTGATGAAAAAATACGATATACATGCATCAATGTGCTGGGGTGCTGAAATTAGTCTAACTGAAGGTTGGAACGATCCAAAACATCACCCTACGCTAATCAAGAACTATACAGAAATGATTCCGAAAGTGGCTGAAGCTGGGTATACTAATCTTATATGCTTTAGTGGAAATCGAAACGGTATATCAGATGAAAAGGGTTTACAAAATTGTGCTGAAGGATTAAAACATATTATACCACTGGCCGAAAAACATGGCGTTATCATTCAAATGGAATTACTGAATTCTAAAGTAGACCATACGGACTATATGTGTGACCATACAGAATGGGGTGTAACCTTATGTAAAACAATTGATTCAGACAATTTTAAGCTGCTTTATGATATCTATCACATGCAAATTATGGAAGGTGATATTATTCGTAATATTCGAGATTTTCATCAGTATTTTGGACATTATCATACAGGGGGCAACCCTGGTCGTAATGAAATTAATGATACCCAAGAACTACTTTACCCCGCTATTATGAAAGCCATCTTAGCAACCGGATTCAAAGGACATGTTGCACAAGAATATATACCTACTTGGGATGATAAAATAGCTTCTTTAAAAGATGGTATTTTACGCTGCGATGTTTAATTAATCTTTTCAAGCGCTTCAAAAATTTGGGCGTTCCAGCGCAATTGTGCATCTCTATTTCTAGAAAAATTGGTCTCTAAATCGTACTGCTCTTGTAGGTCTGAAAGTTCTTGAAGTATCTCATTATAAATATTTCTTATTTCGGCTTTTACATTATCAGAAAAAGAAGTATTATTTAATCGTATTCTCATTTTCCTTGCGAAAAGTTCTGCAATATCAAAATGTAATTGTTCATGCTCTAAAATATAGTCATCACATTCATTTGGTTTGTACCACGATTCATTTGGGTAGAAAAAGGCAGTAACTTCAGCATCAATTTTAACTTCATGATGTAATAAATTTGCAGAATATTTATAGCTAATCCCACTAGCTGTAGTTGCTGCTGCATCAGCATCCAAAGGAATAGCACCTTTAAAATTTTTCCATGTAAGTTTTGTTATTGAATCCCATGCATAAGATTCTTGAATCTGTTGAGAAAAACCGTGTAAAGCCCAACAAAAAAAAGCAACTAATATGATTACTTTTTTGTCCAATTAAATGTAATTACTTTTTCTATATCTGGGTGTAAACTATGATGTACTGGACAGCTATTAGCAGTACGCTCTAGAATGGTTCTATTTTTTTCTGAAACTACAGCAGGAAGCTCTAAATTCACTTCAATTTTTGATATTCTTCTAGGGTCAGAAGCCATATGCTTTGTGACAGCAGCAGTAGCACCAGCTAAGTCAACTTCTATATTTTTAGCTTTTATCCCCATTACAGTTAACATACAACTTGCTAACCCTGTAGCAACCGTATCTGTTGGTGAAAATGCTTGCCCCAAACCATTATTGTCTATTGGTGCATCTGTAATAAATTTATCACCCGAACTTAGATGTTGGCAAGTGGTTCTTAATTCTCCCGTATACGTTACTTTAGCTGTCATTTATTTTAGTTGTTTTACATCTAAATTATCGTATTGCATAAGGTAAGATGTATTATTATAGTAGCCTTTTGTCCAGACCTTGTCGTAATTAAACTTATTACCGCTATACTCTGTTAAACCAATAAGCTGCCATGTAGCTTCTAAATTATTCTGGTAAGCTAATTTAAGTAAAACATCTAGTGTTAAATCGAAGCCTCTAATAGCATATTTATCTGGTTCATTACCAAACTTCTTTACATAGGCTCTTGTAAAATTATCTGTTCTTATTTCTTTAGAAACCGATGGGTAGGTAAATTTTAAATTAGATAGATGTGATAAAGAAACATCATTGTTTTCATATGCTTCGCTATAATCTGTTGTAAACATTCTTACCGTGTATTCTTTTTCAGAATTTGCAGCGTTTAAAATAGAACTAATACTTGCTACTAAACTTGGCGCTTTTGTTTCAACAAAAACCCAATATTCTTCATCTTCAGAAAGCATTAATTCAAAATCTTCTAAATGTAGTGAGCCATCTTTACTCATTTTAGCAACTCTTGCTGTTGGAAATTTAGCTAATATAGAATCTTTAACTGCTTGATGTTTATCATCTGCGATGATTAGTATTTTTTCTTCTTTTATCTTTTCAGAAACATAATCTAAAATACGTGACCTTAAAATTTCTTCTCTGGGGGTAGAAAAGAAAACATTTTTTAAGCTTAACGCATTCGTTGATGCGTATGGAGCAACTACAGGAATATTATAATTAGAGGCCTGTAAAGCGACTTCTCCTAATAATTTAGAATCAACCGGGCCTATAATGGCATCTACATCCTCTAAAGATGCTTGTTGAAGCATGCTTTTGGTCTTTTCATAGTTTCGTTCAGTATCTAAAATTTTTACATTTACTGAAAGACCCATTTTTTTAACAGAATCTAGCGCTATCATTGCTCCTGTATACATGCCTAATGCAGACTTTCTATCTTTTCTTTTAATCTGATTTTTAGTTCTAGGGGTGTTTGAAAAATCAACACGATCTAATCTAAAAGGCAGTAAGAATAATAGATTTGGTTTGTTATCAACATTGACACTATCGGCAAGGTTTATGTTATCAAGAACAAGTGCATTTTTAACCACTAGTTTTTGTTCTCTTTCTTTTGGCAATTTAAGTACCATTCCTGCTTTTAAGCCATTTTCTAATTCTGGATTTAAAGCTAAAAGTGAATCTCTAGAAATTTGCAGGTTTTGGGTAAGCCTAAAAATGTTTTGTTTAGGTTTTACTTCGTAAAAAATATAATTGTCTGTATTTATTACTCCTTTAGCTGATTTTTTCTTAGGTAATCTTAAAACCATGCCTTCTTTTAAACCTCCCAATTCTTTAATTTCTGGGTTTAATTTTATAACAGAGTCTGTTGAAATACCATAATTTTGACTTATTCTAAATATACCTATAGACTTTGGTACGGTATACGATTCGAAAATAACAACTTCTTGCTCTTTAAGACTGTCTCCTTTTGGTCTTGGTAATTTTAGTTCTTGCCCCTCAGCTAAATTAGTGCTGTTTTTAGGCAGTTCTGGATTTAATATCACCAAGCTATCTACTGTAATACCATATTTATTAGCAATACTCCAACGTGTCTCTTTTGCTTTTACAGTATATGTCTCTAGATCTAATTCTTTTTCTTCTACCGCTTCTGGGTATTGAGGTATTCGTAATACCATTCCCTTTTTAAGTTGCTCGGCATACAATACAGAATTGTATTTTTTTAGTTGTTCTTCGGTTATTCCATACCGTTGTGTCAAGCTATACATAGTCTCTCTTCTTTTAACACGATGGTCAATATAACTAGTAGGTGCTATTGAGTCTATAGCAGATTTTTCTTCAGATTCTTTTTTCTCCTCAACTGCTTCTTTAGAAACCTGAATAACTAAAACAGTATTGGGTTTAATACCTTCAGCATCGTTTATTTCCTTATTTAATTGAAGAATGGAATACGGAGTAACTTTGTATTGTTTAGCAATACTCTCTAAAGTTTCTCCTCTTTTAACATTATGTGTAGTATACCGTTGTTGCGCATAAGCTTTGCAACCTATAAAAAATAGTATGGCAAGTATACCAACCGTTTTAAAAACTAATTTTTTCATTATTCCCATTCTATCGTTGCTGGAGGTTTGGAACTAATATCATATACGACACGATTTACTCCAGGGACTTTATTAATAATATCGTTTGACGTTTTTTGTAAAAATTCATAGGGTAAATTTACCCAATCAGCAGTCATACCATCGGTACTTTCAACTGCTCGTAAAGCTACACATTTTTCATAAGTCCGTTCGTCACCCATTACCCCTACACTATTTACAGGTAAAAGCATAGCTCCCGCCTGCCAAACACTATCATAAAGACCATTACTTTTTAAACCATTTATAAAAATAGCATCTACTTCTTGTAAAATAGACACTTTTTCTGGTGTAATGTCACCAAGAATTCTAATTGCCAATCCTGGCCCAGGAAAAGGGTGTCTGCCTAAAAGTTCTTTTTCTAAGCCCATACTAGCACCTACTCTACGTACTTCGTCTTTAAATAACATCTTTAAAGGTTCAACCACTTTTAATTTCATATAATCGGGTAATCCGCCTACATTATGATGACTTTTAATGGTTGCAGATGGTCCGCCTGTAGCAGAGACCGACTCTATCACATCTGGATAAATAGTTCCCTGTGCTAACCATGTAGCACCTTCAACCAATTTAGATTCGTCATCAAATACCTCTACAAATACACGACCTATAATTTTTCTTTTTTTCTCTGGGTCACTCTCCCCAGCCAATTCATCCAAAAAGCGTGCCGAAGCATCTACACCTTTTACATTTAGACCCATACCTTCGTATTGTTTTAATACCCCAGCAAACTCATTTTTACGCAATAAGCCATTATTTACGAAAATACAATGCAGATTAGAGCCAATAGCTTTATGCAATAAAACTGCCGCTACTGATGAATCGACACCGCCCGATAAACCTAAAATAACTTTTTCATTACCAATTTTTTCTTTCAGTTCGGCCACCGCAGTTTCAACAAAAGCATCTGGAGTCCAAGTTTGCTCAATGCCTGCAATATTCACTAAGAAATTTTCTAACAATTGCTTTCCATCAGTAGAATGATATACTTCAGGGTGAAATTGTATGCCATAGGTCTCTTCGTTTTTAAACTTAAAAGCTGCATTTTTTACATCATGGGTACTCGCTAAAAGCTGCGTATTTACTGGAAGTTGTTTTATCGTATCGGCATGACTCATCCATACTTGACTCCCTGCATTCACTTTATTCAAAAATGGATGACTCGTTTCTACATGAGATAAATTCGCTCTACCATATTCCCTAGTGTCCGATTTTTCTACATTACCACCATTAAAATGGGCTAGGTATTGTGCTCCGTAACAAACACCTAATAAAGGTTTTTTACCACGAATTTCAGAAAGGTCCGGGTGCGGAGCATCATTTGCACGTACCGAATACGGGGAACCCGAAAGTATTACTGCCTTATACCCAGAGAGGTCTTTTGGCGGCTTGTTAAAAGGTTTTATTTCAGAGAAAATATTTAACTCTCTAACACGTCTTCCAATAAGTTGGGTGTATTGAGAACCGAAATCTAGAATCAGGACTTTGTTTTGCATCCGCAAAAATAGGAAAATCGAAAATTTGAGAAAGTAATCTTATAAGATATTTGTGACATATTTTTAACAAGTCTTTAAATATTAAAATATCAATTACTAAGTGCTTATTATATAGCTACAATAATATCTAAATACTAATAAAATTAAATAAGTACTAAAATATTAATTTTTAAATCAATAATGCAGTTTATAGACAAAAAAAGTATTTCAACGGATTTTTAATTTTAAAATAAATGGTAAACCTAGATTTATAATCTAAACATTTAACTAAATAACTATATGGC
>CAZLUS010000095.1:0-9452 GCA_964562775.1 uncultured Flavobacteriaceae bacterium
AAATAATAAAGCAATATATGTATCCCATTTAAGACAATAATAGCACCTAGCAGACGTTTTAAAAGAGTTATATTTCCCTCTTTATAATTAGTGCAAAACAAATATATCTATCGAATGCTCAAAAGTATATCTTCTATACTCACGAAACTTCAAAACTGCAAAGTAGTTTTTTGTGATTATACCGATACTATAATCCACAAGCTAGCCGAACCGAGTTATATACATAAATTAGCTTCTAAAGAATTAATACGTGAGTTAGGTCTTGACTTAAAGATTGAAGACGTATACCTTTTAAGACAAGAATCTTTGCTATACTTAACAGAAAAGCATGCTGTTAGTGAAGCTGAGATTGGGTACCAAGATTTAATAGAAGAGGTCTACAATAGAATGGTATGCTCAAACAAAATGCAAGGTATTTCTATAGCAAACTTTATAAATCATTTTGAAAATTCTGATTTAAGAGCTGAGTCCCTAGTTCAACATGTAGACGAAAAATTATTAAACACACTACAAGAACTAAAAAGTAAAGGGTATAAAATTTACTGCCTGTCCAATACGCTTACTTCTATAGCTTTTATTGAAAAGTGCTTAATAAACCTTGGTATTAATACTTTATTCGATGGTATTTATAATTCTTCTGAATTAAATTATGACAAAAAGAACACTACTTTTTACAACTATCTTTTAAATGCTTTAAACCTAAACAAAAATGAAGCATTTGGTATTGTTAGTAATAAAGCTAATACAAAAACTGATGGTTTTACAATTCTTCAAGTAACAGAAAGCGAGTCCACTTCTAATTTAAAAATAGATACTACAACTGACCAAGAAAGGTATAGAAAAATTGTACGTGACTTATACATTGATTGTAATAGCAAATCTGCCCCGCCACATAGCGACTATATTCTTTTCTACTATGTCTACATTGAACGTTTGTATAAAAAAGCCAAAAAAGACAAACTTAAAAACATATTCTTTCTTGCACGCGAAGGCCTATTTTTAAAGAAACTATTTGACCATTACCAAGAGGAAATAGCTTTAAATGAAGAAGACAAAATAAAAAGTCATTACTTTAAAGCTTCAAGAAATTCTTTAATGCTTGTTTCTTTAAAAGATATAAAGATTGAAGAATTTTCATATTTACGAAGAAGGTGGCCCGATTTATCTATTAATAGTTTTTTAAATAACTTTCATTTTTCTGAAGACCTTATAATCAAAATAGTTGAAAGCGCAGGGCTTAAAGAAAGAGAAAAAGTAGTAGCAGGTTTCTTGAATACAGAAACATTCAATCATTTGATAAAAGACCCTGTTTTTATAAAAGCCTATGACGATACCAGAAATAGTCAAAAAAAGTATTTTGAAGACTATTTAAATTCTTTTAATGTTGATATTAAAACTGAAGGTATTCATATTTCTGATGTGGGTTGGGGAGGTACTATGCAAAACCGCTTATATGACTATTTTGAAGAGAAAATAGAAGTACATGGTTATTATTTAGGCGTTCGCGAAGTAAATAATATTAGAGAGCGAACTAAGAAAAATGGTTTAAATTTTAGCGTGTATCCTTATTTAGACTTCTTTGACCATATATTAATGGCTAATGTAGAATTAAACGAACAACTTTTAGCAGCTGGCCATGGAAGTACAATTGCATATACAGACAAAGCCAACTCCTATACTATTGAACACCATGAAGAAAATGACAAAAGAGTTTTTGAACACTACATAGAAGAAACACAAAACCATATGTTTAAGTGTTTTGAAAAGATTACCCAGAGTTTTAAAACGGTCTGCTATGATTATGATTTAGAACAGTATGAAATGACAGATCATGCACTAAGAATTGGACTTTTTGCTAGTAAAAGAAAAACGAAAAGAGAAATAGATATTTATAAAGGCTTTTACCAAAACGTTGGGAATTTTTCTGTAGGTTTAGCAATAGGCGAAAATTTTGATACAAAACAAAAATTAAATCTGTTACATAATTTTTTACTAAAACCCGAAGAAGCCTTTAGATATGTATTGCGGCTTAAACCGATTTTCTTGCGAAAAAAAATGTATTTATTTGCGTACCTATTACCATCATCATTAATTTATTATTACATAAAATTAAGATGCTACACTAAAGGATTAAGACCAAAAAAATAAATATCTAAATTTGATTGTATTTAAACAGGAATAACATAAGTCTTTTATGAAAACAGTAATGATTTTAGGGGGGGCTAAAGGCGTTGGTAAAGAAATTCTAAAGTCTTGCTTGAACAAGGAGTACAATGTATCTTTTTGTGGCAGAGACAAAGATGCTGGCAATAGGCTTATTGAAGCTTTAAAATCAAAAGACAAACTATATTTTCATCAATTAGATTTAAATAATATAGATGAACTTCAACAATTTTATCTAGAGACCATAAAACGTTTTAAAAAAATAGATGCACTTATCATCTATGCAGGTATAACACCTGTAGCATCGATTTTAGATACCGAAGAAGCTATTTATGATAAGGTGTTTAATGTAAATCTAAAAGCCCCTTATTTTTTGCTAAAACATGTGTTAAAATCTATGATAGAACAACAATCTGGATCTATCATTTTCTTTGGCTCTGCCCATATGGATTATGGTGAAGTAGATAGAGCAGCATATGCTTTAACTAAAAGTACATTATATACTTTATCTACTCATATTGCACATCACTATGCTAAATACGGTATTCGTTCAAATTATGTAGTAATGGGCTGGACAAATACAGAAGGAGAATTAGAATTAAGAGCTAAAGAAGGAATTAGCGAAAACGAATTAAAAGATAAAGCGCAAAAAACAATACCTATGGGGCGAATGCTTAGCCTTAAAGACCCTATTCCAGCAGTAATGCACTTAATTTCTGATGAGTCAGCAATGACAACGGGTTCTATAATACGTATTACAGGAGGTGAATATATATAACTATGGCACTTTCCTTAATCTATAATGCTAATTCTGAGCTTCTAGAAGGTCCCATTTTTGACCATAAAAATGAGCTGCTTTATTTTGTATCTATTTTAGATGGTTTGGTGTATTGTTACCACCCAAAAACGAAAGAAGTTTTAAGTATTAAATTAGATTCTCCCGTTAGTTGTGTATTTCTTTTAAGCCATAAGAAAGTTTTGGTTTCGTCTAAAGATGGCTTTTTCAAAGTTGATTTTAAAACACTAAAAACTAGCTTTGCTTTTCAATTAGAAATTGAAAATAACGTACGATATAATGATGGAATCCAAGATGCTATTGGAAGAATTATAATAGGAACAATGGGCTATCCAGAAGTTAAAAAAAATATAGGGAAAGTTTTCTCGTACTATAAAGGTGAATCTAAAACTATTATTGAAAACACTACCATTTCTAACGGATTAGCTTTTTCCTTAGACAATAAGTTTCTTTATTTTATAGATACACCTACTAAGAAAGTAGCTAAATATATATACGATTTGAAAACTGGAGCTATAAAATTTGATTCTTATGTAATAGAATTTAAAGGAGAATCTGTACCAGATGGCATGTGTATCGATAAAAATGGGATGTTATGGATTGCTGAATGGCAAGGGAGTCGTATATCCAAATGGGATCCATTAATTGGAGAAAAAATAGACGAAATAGCATTACCTTGCGTTAATATAACATCATGTTGTCTTGACAATAGTGATAATCTGTATATAACAACAGCTAAATCGAAGCGTATAAGTGATAACAATGGCGGTTCATTGTTTTATTACCAACTAAATTAATTGCGAGTATATGAATACTGTTTTGATCAGTGTAATTGTTCCCATTTATAAAATAGAAAACTATTTATCTGATTGTATTGAAAGTCTTTTACAACAATCTTTTTTAGATTTTGAACTACTATTAGTTAATGATGGTAGTCCAGATAGGTGCCCTGAAATCTGTGATAGCTACGCTAAATTAGATACTAGAATAAAAGTAATACATAAAGAAAATGGTGGTTTACTAAGTGCAAGAAAAGAAGGTTTAAAAAATGCTAAAGGAAAGTATATAGCCTATGTAGATGGTGATGACTGGGTTGATACTTTCTATTTAGATACTTTATTTAAGCTAGCCCAAGCAAATAATGCCGATTTAGTTACTACTGGACATTTTAGAGAATTTGATGGTAAAATAGAAACCATAAAACCTCGGTTTTCTGGTATATATAATGAAAGTGAAATACGAAACAATATTCTCCCCAAAGCAATATATACAGGTGATTTTTGCGAACATGGAATGTCTACCTATGTATGGAACAAGCTTTTTAGAAAAGAATTACTAGAACAAATTTTATATGATGTGCCCAATGAAATTGTAATGGGTGAAGATGCTGCTATTAGTTATTCCTATTTGGCTATCTGCAAAAGTCTCGTTATAAGTAAAATACCTCTTTATTATTACAGGCAAAGACATGATTCGATAGTAAAGTCTATTGAAAACCCTAAAATGGAGTACTATAGGTTAGGGCTTTTAACTAGTTTTTTAAAAGTAAAATTAGCAAACGTACTTACCGATTTTAATTTAAATGAGCAGCTTACTTATTATCTCTATTCTCAGATTTTAGTTCGATCTGGAGGGTTAATTTTAGATGATTCTGAAGTGATTCTTTTTAATCCTTTTTTAAATATAGAAAGAGATGATAAAGTAGTCATTTATAGTTCAGGTTCTTTTGGGCAACATATTTTATCTACCAACTTAAAAACAAAATTTTTTAAACCTATAAAATGGTTAGATCTAGATTTTCACGAATTAACTATTAGTGAAAACTTAGTACAGCCTATAAGTTCAATAAATAATGTAGATTTTGATTATTTAATAATTGCTACCATTAACCCTCTAACCCATAATTTTATTAAAAAAGAACTAATGCTTATGGGTATTGATCAAAACAAAATTGTAAAAATCGACACCGATAAAAAGAAAATTAGTAATCTATTATTGCTTTTAGGTTTTGATAAAAATTTCAATTACAAAAATGTGTTTGAAACTTCTACACTAAAAAAAAATAACTAGCTCCTTAGTAATAAACATAACAATATTTTAATCAATAGATCAATGTCAAAAAAACTTATAATCTTAGGTGGAAATCCAGAAACTGGAGCATTAGTTGATGTTGCCCTATCTATGGGCGTACATACTATTGTTATAGATCCTAACCCCAATGCTCCTGCAAAGAAAAATGCCTCCGAAAGTTATGATATTGATGTTTTTGAGGTTGATAAAATAGTTGCTCTAGCTAGAGAAAAAGATGTTAATGCAGTTTTAGTAGGAGTTGCTGATATTTTAGTTAAACCGTATAGAGAGATTTGCAAAAAATTAGACATCCACTGCTACGCTTCAAAAAAAACAATTGATGCTTTTACCAGTAAAGATGGTTTTAAAAAATATTGTATTCAATTAGCTATACAAGACATTCCAGGAATTTATATAGACGATGAAACCAAAATCAATGAGAGTGATGATATAAAATTGCCTGTAATGATTAAGCCTGTTGATAATGGGGGAGGCATCGGAATGAAAATTTGTAGAAATGAAAATGACTATGCTGAATCTGTAAAAAACGCCTTGCAATTTTCTAAAAAAGGTGTTGTTTTAGTAGAACGCTATATGGATTGTGATGACATGGCTGCGTACTATACCTTTAAAAATGGTAAACCCTATCTCTCGGCAATTTCAGACAGACTAACTACAAAAAAACAAGGAGATTCGAGTCCAGTATGTATTGGTGCTATATTTCCGTCTAAATACACGGATTCTTTTGTAGAACACGTTCACCCTAAATTATGTGAACTATTTGAGACCTTAGAGGTGCAAGATGGTATTCTTAATCTTCAATTTTTCGTCGAAGACAATATATTTTACGTTTATGATCCAGGGTTTAGATTACAAGGTGAAGCACCTCATCTTCCTATTGCCCATATCAATGGTTTTGATCATAGAAAAATGCTGGTTAACTATGCATTTACAGGTGTTTTTGGGGATGATGATTTTGCAACTAAAAATGATTATAGGTTTAAAGGGAAAAAAGCTTGTACTATCTGGGTGCTTTTAACCGAAGGAAAAATTAACACTATTGATGGTTTAAATACTATTAAATCTGATGATAATGTAATTTATACATTACAAAGGTTTACTACTGGTGATACTGTGGAAACCGATATGTTAGGAACAGAACGACAAGTATTTGCTAGAATCTATTTAGTTGCCAATAGCATTTTTGAAATTAATACTAAAATTACAGCGTTTAAAAGCCTTCTACAAATTACAGATACTAATGGGGATAATATGATATTAGAATGGATGAATCCTTTTAATACAAAAGATTATAGCTAAAACTAAGCATAGCGTATTTGTAAACTAATCATTAGATATAATTACAAAATCTGATCGTCTATTTTCGCTATGTTTTACTTCTGGACAGTTTTTGGAGTCATCACAATCATTTAGCAAAACAGACTCTCCATAGGCTTGTTTTTTTAGTCTATTAGCGCCTATACCTACAGAAGCAAGATAGGCTATGGTTTTATCGACTCTTCTTTCGGACAACCATAAATTGTATTTATCGGTACCTCTAGAATCTGCATATCCCCCAATTTTAATAGTAATTGAAGGATTCGCCTTTAAAAGCTCAGCAAGTTCATCTAGCTGTCTTTTATGACCTTCCTTTAAATAAGATGAATTTAAATCAAAATAAACATAACCCAACTCTGATATTTTACTAAGAATAGCATCTTTTTTAGCTTTGGCTTCTTCTGCTATTCTTTGTTCTTTTGCAGCAGCTGCAATTCTAGCCTGTTCTTTTTCTTTTTCTATAAGAGCCGCTAATTCTTTGGCTTTTCGCTCCTGTTCTTGTGCAAGGTTAATAGAGTCTTGAACACGTTGTTGTTCTTTCTCAAATTCTTGTATTTGCGCTAATTTTTCCTCTCCTTTTTTAGAAAGTCCTTTTTCAACACCAAAACGATACACCAAACCAACAGCATGTTGAATATGATTTGTTGCCTCATCTGAGCTTACTGCCCATTTCCCTTTAGAATTAGCATCTACACCTAATCTATCGTTAATCCAAAATCTAGCCCCAACAGCGGTATTAGCAGTAACTCTTCCTTGATTATTTGCATCTGTGTAACCCGCTCCTAGAGCAATGTAAGGGTCAAAAAAGCCAGTTTCGCCAATAATCTTATTTAAGTCATAATTTACATTAAAATCAAATCCGTAATAGTCTATTTCTTCAGTATTAATAACGTCATCTACTATTTTACCTTCTTCATATCTATTATAGCTAGCAATAGCCTCTAGACCTATACCGCTTTCAAAATAACGCCCAATACTTATACGTGAAGGATAAGGAACTATATTCCAATTATCACTTACGTTAAAAAGATTGGTAAATTCAGAGCCTGCATCATCAACAGCATTAAATCCTACTCCAACAATCCAAGATTTTTTAACAATGGAGTCTTGCTTACCTAATTCAAGGTTTTGAGCATAAATTGTAATTGTGCTAAAGAATACACATACAAACAAAGCTAATTTTGTAGTTTTCATAGATAACTATTTGGGGCAACTAAACTAAGAAACAAAATTAGTCTAATTAAACCAATCTATAAAACTATTAGCTTTTAAAGGCTGGTTTTGTCGATTAGCAGTAGAAAGTAACTTAAAATATCTTAAAAACAACCTCAGCCTTTGCTGTATCTGTAACAAAATAAATTTCTTGAAGCAACAGCCTTAGTTTAGTATCATAGTCATTCGATTCGGTTGTCACTTTACTGTTTTTACAAGAAACAGTTAAAACGAATAGTGAGAGTAGCATAACTTTCATAAATCTTAATGCGAATTTTTATATCGAAATTTATATGCTTCTTCATAAGACTGCTCATACAAAGGAAGTATTTTTAAAATATCGAAGCCTACTGCCCAATCAAATGCCGCTCTTTTAAATTTAGTAAGTATTGCATCATCTTTAAGAATGCTAATTGCGTTTGCTGCCATATCTTCTAAATCACCCACATCACTTAAAAAACCAGTAGTACCGTGCTTATTTACTTCGGGTATACCTCCAGCATTTGAAGAAACAACAGGTACTTTGTTGACCATAGCTTCTAAAGCTGCTAGTCCAAAACTTTCAGATTCTGATGGAAGTAAGAATAAATCTGAAAAACATAGTATTCTGTCTATTTCATTACTATTTCCAAAAAAAACAACCTTATCCTTTATTCCTAATTTTTCACATAACCGTTCAGCTCCTTCTTTTTCGGGCCCCTCACCTACCATCATTAGTTTAGATGGTATTTCTTTTTGAATCTTGTGGAACACCTCAATAACATCAGGAATTCGTTTTACTTTTCTAAAATTACTAATATGAGTAACTATTTTTTCTTCGTCTGTCGCCATTAAGGTACGCTTACAGTCTGTATAATTTGTACTGTACTTTTTCTTATCTATAAAATTAGGAATAACTTTTATCTCTTTTTCTACATTAAAGAGTGCGTTTGTGCTCTGTTTTAAATCTTCGGAAACTGCAGTAACAATATCCGACTTATTAATACTGAATGTTACCGCTGGTTTGTAAAAAGGATGCTTACCAACTAAAGTGATATCTGTACCATGCAGTGTGGTAATCATTGGAATAAAAATACCTTCTTCTTGTAGCATTTTTTTTGCCATATACCCTGCAT
This sequence comes from uncultured Flavobacteriaceae bacterium, assembly GCA_964562775.1. GTDB lineage: Bacteria > Bacteroidota > Bacteroidia > Flavobacteriales > Flavobacteriaceae > Croceitalea. The sequence continues at coordinate 8,695 of CAZLUS010000095.1, forward strand.
AGGCATGAGGTATTGCGTAATGCACATGCAATACTTCTATACCGTATAAGCGAATTGTATCTACCAATTTACTCGATAAGGCAAGTTCATAGGGTTGGTATTTAAATAAAGGATAATCAGGAACATTAACTTCGTGAAAATGAATATTATTACTCAAAAGCCCTAAACGTACAGGCTGTTTATAAGTTACAAAGTGAACTTCATGCCCTCTTTCTGCAAGGGCTATTCCTAATTCCGTGGCTACTACACCACTACCGCCAAATGTTGGGTAACATACTATAGCTATCTTCATTCTGCAAAATTAGCTTATATTTTTGGTGCTAATGCTTAATAGCATCATAAATTGCTTGCTGTATTCTAGTTCTTAAAGCAGATTTTACAAGAATGTTATTTCTTGAAGAAGGGTATGTTCTATTTGATAAAAAAACATACACCAATTCTTCTTCTGGATCAGCCCATGTATAAGTGCCTGTAAAACCACTATGACCAAAACTTTTTCTAGAAACACAACCACAAGTAGGACCACTTTCTTTTAATTGTGGTTTATCAAAACCAACGCCTCGCCTTACATCTTTATGACAGAAATAGCATTTATTAAATTTTTCTATGGTTCTAGTGTCTAAATATCTTTCTCCCCCATAAGAGCCTCCTTGTAAATACATCTGCATTATTTTAGCCACGTCATTAGCATTACTAAATAAACCCGCATGACCTCCTACGCCACCTTGCATAGCAGCTCCCATATCATGTACATAACC
>CAZLUS010000096.1:0-9227 GCA_964562775.1 uncultured Flavobacteriaceae bacterium
AATAGGTAAAATTGACTCTGGTTGTATAGCAATGGTATAGATTTCTTGTGTTAAGTAATTATCATTTTGTTGCTGCTTTTGTAATTACTTCTTTTTCTTGAGGGAGCGATATAATTTCATATACCCAATTGGCACTACTTTTATAATTTTTATTGAAATTTGGTGGTTTTATGCCTGCATAGATGAGTCCTGCAGCGGGGACTAATAGCCATAAGGCAGATGAGTTACCAAATGTTGCTATAAAAATGCCTATACCTGCTGTTATTGTCCCAGCATAAACAAAAATTCCTGTAGTTAATAAGGAGGTTACTAATGGATTCTTTCGTATGGAGGTAATTGTATTTAGGTCAATTTGTTTGTCTTTAATAAAGATTGAATTATTCTTTATTTGAATGCGCCCTTTAATTTTTGTACCATCAAGGGTAGTTACTTTTACTCTCTTATTTTCTTTAATAATTACTTCTTTTTAAGAAATGGTATTGGTTATTTTAAACGCTTGTTCTTGAGCGTTCATTAGGCTAATTGCAAATATTGTAAAAGCTAAAAGGAGACATTTTTCCATGTAGTTTATCATTATTAAAATTCTTTAGAAAGATAATAAAAGCACTATGCTTTCTCTAATAAAGCCATATAAAATCCGTCATACCCACTTTTAGATGCATAAATTTTCTTTTCTTCCAGCATGGTAAAATCTTGGCCTTCATCAGAGGCTAAAAAAGAAATGACTTGGTCGTTATTTTCTTGGGGAATGATAGAGCAGGTAGCATAAACCATTTTACCACCGGGTTTTACAATCTTACTGTATGACCGGATGATTTCGTATTGAGTTTTGGTAATTTTCTCTAAAAACTCAGGCTGCATTTTCCATTTACTATCAGGATTTCTACGCAATACACCTAAACCTGTGCATGGAGCATCAATGAGTACACGGTCTGCAGTGCCATATAGTTTTTTAAAAACTTTGGTTGAGGTAATTTCTCTTGTGTCAATATTATGCGCACCATTTCTACGAGCCCTGCGTTTTAACTCTTTGAGTTTGCTCCCATAGATATCCATGGAAATTAGTTGCCCTTTATTCTCCATAAGGGCAGCTAGGTGCAGTGATTTTCCACCTGCGCCTGCACAAGTATCAACTACGCGTTGCCCTGGTTTTACGTCTAATATCTCAGCAACAAGTTGAGAAGAAGCATCTTGGACTTCAAAATATCCTTTTTTGAAAGCTTCAGTTTGAAAAACATTGGCACGTTCTGGTAATCTAAGTGCCGATGCATAGCCTTTAATAGGCTCCACATCAATACCTTCTTCTAATAGTATTTTACGGAGTTTTTCTTTTGTAGTTTTTAGAGTATTTGTTCTAAGAATAACTTCTGCCTTAACATTAAGAGCCGCCAGTTCTGCTGTCCATAATTTTTCACCTAATGCTTTTACGCCCAGTTCATCAATCCAATCGGGGACAGCTTCTCTATACTTTCTAATTTTTGATAGCTCGTCAAATTTTCCTTTAATACGGCGTTCTGGAGTAGTTTCAATTTGTTTCCAGTCGGGTAATTCAATTCCCTTTAAAACAGCCCAAACAGCCCACATACGAAATAAATCTTGTCTGCGAAACGGAGTTTTTACATCAGCTATCTCAGCATAAAGCCTTTTGTAGCGTACCATTTCATAAATAGTTTCGGCTATAAATCCACGGTCTCGCTTTCCCCAACGCTTATCTATTTTTAATACTTTTTGAACCACCTTATCAGCATATTCTCCTTCATTAAAGATTAAGTCTAGTCCGTTGATTACGGCAAATACTAAATTTCTGTGGAGTTTCATGCTCGCTGTCTTTCAAAAAATTAAGGGAGCAAAGATACTGTTTTGAAATCGTTTAAGTTGTGTAACTCTTACTACAAATAAGCCATTACTTGATGAATATGCTTAAAGTTATTGTTTGCTAGCAAATGAAATGACGGCTTTATCTACTGCTGATATTCTTGAATTGGAAAAACTGATTGAAGAATTAGCAAGAATTCAACTTTATCCCAAAGAAGATGACCTATTGATTTTCATTCTTCATGCCCTTTAGTGCGAAGTCATTTGTTATTTTGTGCTACTTTTGAGTATGCGTAAATTCAGTATAATTCTAATTATAACCTTCCTTTTTTCCTGTAAGGAAGCTAAGGAGAGGCTTGCTTTTACTTCTGTTGAAATTGAGACCATTTATAACGATTCATTAAGCATTCGTGCTATTGAAATTGTAGGGAATAGTTTAAGTTATGCAGCCAATAAAGGCACTTTTGGGAGCATAGATTTAGAAAGCGGTAAAATTAGGGAAGCTGTAGAGAAATACCATACGAGTATTCCTGAGTTTAGAGCGGTTGCACATACATCTACTGATTTCTTTATGCTATCCGTAGGTAATCCTGCTTTGCTTTACAAAACAGGAGATGGCGGTAAAATGGATTTGGTGTATATAGAAGAGGGAGAAGGTGTTTTTTATGATGCGATGACTTTTTGGAACGATAAAGAAGGGATTGCAGTGGGTGATACCGTTAATGACTGCTTTTCAATTATCATTACTAGAGATGGAGGAAAAACTTGGAATAAGCTATCCTGTGATAGACTTCCTGATAAAATAGAAGGAGAAGGCGCCTTTGCAGCAAGCAATACCAATATAAAAACAATAGGAGATAAGACGTGGATTGCCACAACCAAAAGAATTTTATTTTCTTCGGATAAAGGAAAAACATGGGAAACATTTCAGACCCCCATTTTAAGTACAGAAGCAACACAAGGTATCTATTCTATTGATTTTTATACAGAACAATTAGGGATTGCTATAGGAGGCGATTATACCAAACCCGAAAAAAACACCGCTAACAAAGCAATTACCATAGATGGTGGAAAAACTTGGCAGTTAATTGCAGACGGACAAGAGCCATCTTATAAGAGTTGTGTGCAATTTGTACCCAATGCTTCCGGTAAAGAAATTGTGACAGTAGGCTTTACCGGTATTTCGTATTCAAGTGATAGGGGTATGACGTGGAATCAATTATCTGACGAATCCTTTTATACCATTCGCTTTTTAAATGATTCTATCGCTTATGCAGCAGGTAGAAATAGGATAGCAAAGCTAAAATTTAAGTAGGTTTTAAATCTTACTTACGACTATTGCTTCCTTTTTTATGGCGATATTGTTTAATCAATTGCCTTTTAAATTCTTCTTCTGCACGAAGTAATAACAGTGTTTTTTTTGCCGAAATTTTCTTATTGACACTTTTTATAAAAGCTTTATGTAGGGCTTCTTTTTCATTTTTTAGGTTGATATGTTTTTCTAAAAGCGCTACTGCTTCATTCTCTGAGAGTTGATTTACTTCTTTTACTTTAGATTTTACTTCAGTACGTTCTTTTTTACGAAGCGCAGCTCTTTTTTCTTGATAGTCATTATAAATGGGCCAGAAGGTTTGGGCTTCGGCACTAGATAAATCTAACTTTTCAGTAATAAAAGCAACTTTAAGTGATTTTATTTTTTCATGGTTTTCTTTACGTTGTCCATAAAAAGCAGTTGTAGTACATAATACTAGCAACAAGAATGTTTTATTTATTTTATTCATAGTCTTCAAAATTTAGTTCATAAAAGTCATCGATATTATCATCTATATAATCGACGACATTTTCTTCATTAAAACGATTTGTTAAGATATCTGTAATCTCTAATTCATCTAGTGGAATCACTTCAGCTATTTCAGAGTCACTCAAATCATGAGTATTGTTTTCAAAATAGTTTTCAAGATCAGATTCAGCTAAACTATCAAAACTTAGTGCGTCAACAGCGTTTCTGTTTAAACTATAAAATAGTACAACAATAGCTGCAATTGAAGCAGCAGCATAGTAGTATTTTTTATAAGAATTTAATGGGATAACCTTAGTAGTATCAGAATCTATTTTATCAATAATGTTACTATGTAGAGTATCAAAATAATTTTCAGGCACGCTAAATCCATCCTTTTTAGGAATGCTTGATTTTTCTTTAGAAATATGATTCATTAATCTGTCATTAAAGCCTTCAAAGTAGGCTTTAGGGATTTTAAACGGATTATTTTTGTTGAATTTTCTCATTTCAATTCTTTGACTGTCAAAACAATAAAAGGTTTAATCTTCTTTAAGAAAAGATTCTATTTTTTTTCTAGCGAGATGATAAGATGTCTTTAATGTGCCTACAGAAGTACCTAAAATCTCAGAAATATCATCATATTTCAGTTCTTGAAAATACTTCATGTTAAAAACTAACTTTTGCTTTTCAGGTAGCCTTGCTATGGCTTCCTGTAGCTTCATTTGAATTTCATCGCCTTCAAAAAATACATCAGCTTCTAATTTGGCTAGCATATGATTTTGCAATTCCTCATTGCTAATTCCAGATTTCTTTTGTTTTTGCTTTAAAAAGGTGAGGGATTCATTGGTGGCTATGCGATACATCCAAGAAAAGAGTTTACTATCTCCTTTGAATGTATTAATACTGCGAAATACTTTTATGAATGTGTTTTGCAAAACATCATCAGCATCATCGTGATTTAGTACAATTCTGCGAATATGCCAATATAATCTTTCCTTGTAGGTGTTAACGAGCACCTCAAAACTTTTTTCTAGAGTTTCTTTATTCTTTAATTGTTTAACTAGGGTTTCTTCAGAAATCAAAAGAAGGTTTTCTTTAGGACTAGGACTACCAAATTACAAAAAGGTTTAAATAGGAAGCTATCTATCAAGCTAAATTTTGCATTTCTACTAACTTCTTATAGGTTTCACCTTTTGCTAGTAATTCTTTATGAGAACCTTGCTCTACAATTTCTCCTTTTTGAAGTACAATAATATTATTTGCTTTTTGTATGGTAGATAATCTATGCGCAATCACTATAGAAGTTCTATTACGCATCATTTTTTCTAGAGCATCTTGTACCAAGCGTTCACTTTCTGTATCTAAAGCTGATGTAGCCTCGTCTAGAATCATAATTGGTGGATTCTTTAAAACAGCTCTAGCTATGGATAAACGTTGTTTTTGTCCACCACTAAGCTTATTGCCACTATCCCCAATATTAGTATTGTAACCCTCTGGCAATTCCATAATAAAATCGTGTGCATTGGCAATTTTAGCGGCTTCAATTATTTCTTTATCGGTTGCATTTTCTTTACCAAGTCCTATATTCTTTTTTACAGAATCATTAAATAAAATAGAATCTTGAGTTACGAGTCCGATTAAACTTCTTAAAGACTTCTTTTTTATGCTTTTAATATTGGTATTGTCAATGCTAATTTCTCCTTCATTTACATCATAAAAGCGTGTCACTAGGTTGGCAATGGTACTTTTACCGCTACCAGATTGCCCAACCAAGGCCACCGTATGGCCTTTAGGTACTTTTAGGTTAAAATTCTTTAAAACGTAATCATCTTCATATTTAAAAGAAATATTCTTTAATGAAAGCGTATCTTCTAAATCAGTAATATGTGTCGCATTTGGGCTATCTAAAATAGTGTTTTGCGTGTCTAAAACCTCAAAAACACGTTCGGCAGAAGCGTTTCCTTTTTTAATATTATAATTTACAGTTGTTATTGCTTTTATTGGGTTGATTATGGTATAAAATAATCCAATATATCCCATAAACTCTTGTGGTGTAAGCGTACTTTTATTGCCTAAAACAAGGCTTCCGCCATACCATAAAACGGTTATAACTACCGAAACTCCTAAAAACTCACTAAAGGGAGAGGCAAGTCCTTTGCGTTGTAAAACGCTAATCATAATCTTTTTAAACCTAGAGGTAGAATCGGTAAATTTAGTTGCAAGCCTTTCTTCTGCATTAAAGCCTTTTATAATCTTTAGAGAACCTAGTGTTTCTTCTAAGAAAGATAAAAAAGTACCTGTTTCTTTTTGAGCTTCTAAGGATTTTGCTTTTAGACGTTTACCAACAATAGAAATCAAAAAACCTGCTATGGGTAAAAAGATAAACACAAAAAGGGTTAGCTTAGCACTAATAGCTAGCATCGATATTAAAACGATAGTAATAGTAATAGGCTCGCGCGCTAAAGACTCTAATGAATTAATAATTGAACTCTCTATTTCTTTAACGTCTGAAGTCATACGCGCTAGTAAATCTCCTTTTCTAGCTTCACTAAAATAACCTATGGGTAAGTCTAAAGTTTTTAAATACAATTTGTCTTGTATGTCTTTTACCATACCTGTTCGCAAATAGGCTAAAACATACATTGCGGCATACCTAAATAAATTTTTAAAAAAGAATATAACAATACTCGCAATACAGATAAATACCAAAGCAGCTTCAGGACCATCGGTATCTACTTTTAGCGTTAAAAAATAGTTTAAGGAATCTTTTAAGTATCCTTGTAAATTACCCAGCCCTTTGTAAATAGGTTCTTGGCTTACTTCTTCTTGTGTGCTAAAGAGAATTCCTAAAGTTGGAATAAAAATTATAATCGATAAAACATTAAATATCGAGTATAGTATATTGAAAAAAATATTTAGGAACACATAGAACTTATAAGGCTTTGCAAACCGTAAAATCTTTTTAAAATAATTCATTCACTATAGGTTGAGTTCAGCAACGATTCCTTCTAATTTGGCGTCTAATTGCGAATTTACGGATTTAAAATCCTCAGCCTTGGTTAATTTTGCGTTAGTACTTATATAAAATTTCACCTTAGGTTCTGTTCCACTTGGTCTAGCAGCTATTCGCGTACCATCTTCAGTTTCGTAAATAAGTAAATTAGCTTTAGGAATATGAATTGTTTTTTCTTTGCCTGTTTGAACATTTTTAGCGATTGAAGTATTGTAGTCCTCTATCCATAATAGTTTAGAGCCTTGAACAGAAGCCACAGGATTCTCTTTAAAATCTTTAAGCATCTGTTTTATTTCACTGGCACCGCTTATACCTTTTTTAGTAATAGCAATTAATTTCTCTTTGTAAAACCCATATTCAATATAAGCCTTAATTAAATCTTTATAAAAAGAACTGCCATTAGCTTTTGCTTGGCTTGCAATTTCACAGGCGAGTAGGGTAGAAGTTACTGCATCTTTGTCTCGTACAAAATCGCCTACCATATAACCAAAACTTTCTTCGCCACCACCAATAAAATTAGATTCAGGAAAATCTTTAATCATTTTTCCAATCCATTTAAAACCTGTTAAAGAAATCTTACATTCTATACCATAGTGTTTTGCCATTTGAGGCATCATTGGTGTGGAAACAATAGTACTAGCAACAAACTCATTGCCCTTAAAACCTTTCGCTTTATACTGGTCTAATAAAAATTTAGTCATTAAGACCATAGTTTGATTGCCGTTTAGTAGTTCTATTTTACCATCTAAATTGCGCACAGCTATTCCCAAACGGTCACTATCGGGGTCAGTACCTACAACCATATCAGCTCCAATTTCTTCAGCTTTAGAAATTGCCATCGCCAATGCTTCTGGTTCTTCAGGATTTGGAGATTTTACCGTGGGGAAATCTCCGTTAGGTTCTGCTTGTTCTTCAATAACAGTTACGTTATCGTATCCAGCTCGTTTTAAAACTTCTGGAATAGCAGTTATAGAAGTGCCATGTATAGAAGTAAATACTATTTTAAAATTTTCTTTGCCTTTTGCATTAAAGCTTCCATTTTTTACCGATTCATTAAAGAAAACTTCGTCAACTTTGGTATCAATAGCTTCTATTAAATTAGGTTTGGCATCAAATTGTATATCTTCAAAAGAAAGCGCATCAATTTGTGCGATAATTTCAGCATCTTCCGGAGGTACAATTTGTCCGCCATCACCCCAATAGACCTTATATCCATTGTATTCTGGAGGATTATGAGATGCGGTTAAGACAATACCTGCATCGCAATTTAAATGACGTACTGCAAATGATAATTCAGGTGTTGTACGTAAGGCAGAAAAGAGGTATACTTTAATATTGTTTGCTGATAGTACTTCTGCTACAACCTGTGATAATGTGTCACTATTATGGCGGCAATCATAAGCTATAACTACTTTTAATTCTTTATTGGGGTATTGTTTTAGTAAGTAATTGCTAAGCCCTTGTGTGCTTTTACCTAGCGTATATTTATTAATTCTGTTTGTGCCAACCCCCATTATACCACGCATACCTCCAGTACCAAACTCAAGGTTTTTATAAAAGCTCTCTTCTAATTCTTGCGTATTATTCTGTAATAAATCTTGTACTTGTTTTTTTGTGTCTGCATCAAAGAAATCTGTGAGCCAAGATTTTGCTATAGCGGTAACATCCATAATTGTAATTTTTAAATAAGCAAAGATTGTAGTTTTTCTGTTTTTTAAAGGTTTATTTTTTCAGAAACAGAATACGAATTTTCATTTTTTCTAGACCTCACTAGTAGTTCACCCAAAAAACCAGCAAGAAAGAGTTGTGTTCCTAAAATCATAGCGGTTAATGCTATAAAAAATTGCGGCCTATTTGTAATTAATCGTCCAGTTTTATGAATAAAAAGTTTGTCTATCCCTAAATAGAGTGCAAAACCAAAACCAATAAAGAACATTAAAACCCCCAGTGCCCCAAATAGGTGCATGGGTTGGCGCCCAAATTTAGACACAAACCAAATGGTAAGTAAATCTAAAAATCCTTTTGTAAAACGCTCTGCGCCAAATTTTGTAGTTCCGTATTTACGAGCTTGATGTTGTACCACTTTTTCTCCAATTTTAGTGAATCCTGCATTTTTTGCTAAAACAGGAATATAACGATGCATATCTCCAGATACTTCTATGTTTTTAATCACATTTGTATGATATGCTTTTAATCCGCAGTTAAAATCATGCAATTTTAAACCAGATGTTTTTCTAGCAGCCCAATTAAATAGTTTAGAGGGTAAATTTTTAGCCACTATAGAATCATAGCGTTTTTTCTTCCATCCAGAGACTAAGTCGAACTGCTCATTTTTTATCATATGATATAGCTCTGGAATCTCATCTGGATTATCCTGTAAATCGGCATCCATGGTAATAACAACATCTCCTGAAGCGGCAGCAAAGCCAGCATGTAAGGCTTGTGATTTGCCATAATTTCGTGAAAAGCGAAGACCTTTAACAGTATTGTGTTTTGTAGAAAGTTCTTGAATAGTCTGCCAAGAGCCGTCTGTACTACCGTCATCTATATACAGAATTTCATATATAAAATGATTGGATTGCATAACATTTGCAATCCAATCATGTAATTCTATGATGG
>CAZLUS010000097.1:0-9012 GCA_964562775.1 uncultured Flavobacteriaceae bacterium
ATTCCAGATTACATTAGCCCCAACCTTTTCAAAAGACTGTTTTATTATAGGATTAAATTTATCGTATAATTTAGTTTCTGTTCCAAGTTGTAAATAACTGGTAGCTGCGTTATCATTTCCTAAGAGAATATTTTTAGCATCGTTAAAAGTTATTTCCTTAACTGCATCAACAAATATGGGTGTGGCTTCTTTTACAGCATCCTCTGCAGCTCTGTTAAGTACTTTAAGTCCTTCATCTGCTATTTTGTTTAGTCCAAAATCTCTTAGAGTTTTGTCTACTTTTTTAAGTTCGTCTGGCAATAGTATTTTAACAAGTTCATTTTTATTAAAACCATCTTCTAGAGCTAATTTGCTTACTTGTTTCTCAATGCCCATATTTAAGGCTTCTCTAAGTCCGCTAGCAATTTCAGCGTTTCCTAATTCGTTTTGTGGTAATTGGTTTACTACTTGTTGTAGTTCTGCACAGCCCAAAAAGTTACTTATAATTATAAATGCTATTATTTTTTTCATGAGTTTGTATTATGTAAAGATGACGGTTTTATTATTGCAAACCATTGTTTTATGATTAATATGTAGTTTAACCCCCGTTGCCAAAACAATTTTTTCTAAATCTTTTCCTTTGTTAATAAAGTCTTTTACGGAATGCGAATGCGATACAGTGGTGACTCCTTGCTCTATAATTGGTCCCGCATCTAATTCTTTGGTCACGTAATGGCTTGTAGCGCCAATAATTTTAACACCCCTTTTATATGCAGCGTGATAAGGTTTAGCTCCTGCAAATGCAGGTAAAAAAGAATGATGAATGTTGATTATCTTATTTGGATACACGCTAATTAATTTTGATGAAACAATTTGCATATACCTAGCTAAAACGATAAAGTCTATTTGATGCTTTTTTAATAATCGTAATTGTTCCTTTTCAGCAACATCTTTAAAGCCTTTTTCTACAGGGACATGGTAAAAAGGAACATTAAATTGTTTAGCAATATAATCTAGGTCCTTATGGTTGCTTAAAATAAAAGGTATTTCTACAGCCAATTCTCCAGAATTATGCCTGCTTAACAAATCGTAGAGGCAATGATTGTATTTAGATACAAAAATGGCCATTCTTGGTTTTACTTCTTGTTTGTGCGAACTCCATCGCATCGAATACGGATTACCAATTTCTGTTTTAAAACCTAAATCGAAATTGGTTTTTTTAAAACCAGTAGTAAACTCACATTCTAAACGCATAAAAAACACTTTGGTTTCTTTATCTACATGCTGGTCTAAATAAATAACATTGCCATTTTTTTTATATAAGAATTGTGTAACAGCACTTATTATTCCAGGTTGGTCTACGCAATGTATTAATATAGTGAGTTTCAAAATAATATATTTTAAAGTGTAAAATTATAGTATTAAAAGTGTTAGAATAGTAATATTAAAATTTTTAGAAAATTCTAAATACAATCCTTTTTCCTTTGCGTTTTTCGTAAATTGCAGTACTAAATCTCTCTTTTTTTGCTAATGGAACAACAAAAACCATATACGCCCAAAAATAAAATTAGAATTGTAACTGCCGCATCACTATTTGATGGTCATGATGCTGCTATTAATATCATGCGAAGAATTATACAAGCCACAGGTGTTGAAGTAATTCATTTAGGTCATGATCGCAGTGTTGCTGAGGTTGTTGATTGTGCTATTCAAGAAGATGCAAACGCAATTGCCATGACCTCTTACCAAGGAGGTCATAATGAGTATTTTAAGTATATGTACGATTTGCTTCAAGAAAGAGGGGCTGAGCATATAAAAATTGTTGGCGGCGGTGGCGGTGTTATACTTCCTGAAGAGATAAAGGATTTAATGGATTATGGTATTACCAAAATTTATTCTCCAGATGACGGTCGTAAAATGGGGCTGCAAGGTATGATTAATGACTTAGTGATTGAGGCTGATACTCCAGTGCTAGATTTAGATAAGAAATTAACCAAAAACTTGGCAAAAAGCTTAAAAGCTAAAGATGTAAATGCTATAGCTAGGATGATTTCTTTAGCAGAAAACAGACACGAAGAGTTTGAAAAATACTTTTCAGAATTAGAAATGCCAAAGCATAAAGTGCCAGTTTTGGGTATTACAGGTACAGGAGGAGCTGGGAAGTCTAGTTTGGTAGACGAACTAGTACGTAGGTTTTTAATAGATTTTCCGGATAAGAATTTAGGTATTATTTCTGTAGACCCATCAAAACGTAAAACTGGAGGTGCTTTATTAGGGGACCGTATTCGTATGAATGCAATTGACAATGAACGCGTTTACATGCGTTCTCTAGCCACTAGGCAGTCTAATTTAGCCCTATCTAAGCATGTGAGTGAGGCTGTTGATGTTCTTAAAATTGCCGAGTTTGACTTAATTATATTAGAAACTTCGGGTATTGGACAATCAGACACCGAAATATTAGAGCATAGTGACGTTTCACTTTATGTAATGACACCAGAATTTGGGGCAGCTACTCAGCTAGAAAAAATTGACATGCTCGATTTTGCAGACATCGTAGCCATTAACAAATTTGATAAAAGAGGTTCCTTAGATGCCTTGCGTGATGTAAAAAAGCAATACATGCGTAACCATAATCTTTGGGATATAAGTCAGGATGATTTACCTATTTATGGTACAATAGCCTCTCAGTTTAATGACCCTGGAATGAATCGATTGTACAAATCGATTATGAATATTCTTGTAGAAAAAGCAGAAGCTAACTTAGTTTCTAATTTTGAAGTTGGTAATGAGATGACAGAAAAGATTTTTGTTATTCCACCAGCTAGAACACGATACTTATCTGAAATATCTGAAAATAACCGTTCTTATGATTTAAAGTCTAAAGAACAAGCCAATGTAGCTCAAAAACTATATGGTATATATAAAACAATAGCATCGGTCTTAAATTTAAAATCGGATGAAGATGAACTTACTATTTTAACGAAGTCTGGATTAGATGAAACTAAAATAGTTAAGCAATCTAAGGCTGATGATAAAGATTTAATTTCACTTTTGTTAAAAGAATTTGATCGTGTTAAATTAGATTTAAATCCGCATAATTGGGATTTAATTTTAAATTGGCAAGCAAAGCTAGAAAGTTATAAAAACCCTATTTATTCCTTTAAGGTTAGGGGTAAAGAAATAAAAATTGAAACACATACAGAGTCGCTTTCGCATTCGCAAATACCAAAAGTAGCCTTACCTAAATATAAGAGTTGGGGCGATTTATTAGCTTGGATGTTGCAAGAAAATGTACCTGGAGATTTTCCGTATACCGCAGGCTTATACCCATTTAAAAGAACTGGTGAAGATCCCACAAGGATGTTCGCTGGCGAAGGTGGCCCAGAACGTACAAATAGAAGGTTTCATTATGTTAGTTTAGATATGGATGCCAAACGTTTGTCTACAGCGTTTGATTCGGTTACGCTATACGGTAACGACCCAGATTACCGTCCAGATATATATGGTAAAATAGGAAACGCAGGGGTTTCTATTTGTTGTTTAGATGATGCTAAGAAGTTGTATTCTGGCTTTGATTTAAGTAACCCCATGACTTCGGTAAGTATGACCATTAATGGGCCAGCACCAATGCTTCTTGGGTTCTTTATGAATGCAGCCATTGATCAAAACTGTGAAAAATATATTGCTGAAAACGGTTTAGAAAAACAAGTTGAAGCAAAAATTAAAAAAATATATAAAGAAAAAGGGGTAAAAAGACCATGTTATGATGGGGATTTGCCTAAAGGTAATAATGGTTTGGGCCTAGTGCTTCTAGGTGTTACTGGTGATGAGGTTTTACCAAAAGATGTTTATAAAAAAATAAAAGAACAAACGCTTAGTCAAGTTAGAGGAACGGTACAAGCCGATATTTTAAAAGAAGATCAAGCGCAGAATACATGTATTTTTTCTACGGAGTTTGCTTTGCGACTTATGGGTGATGTGCAAGAGTATTTTATTGAGAATGCCGTTCGTAATTTCTATTCTGTTTCAATTTCAGGCTACCATATTGCTGAAGCTGGCGCTAATCCAATTTCGCAACTTGCCTTCACACTTTCTAACGGATTTACCTATGTAGAGTATTATTTGAGCAGAGGAATGGATATAGATAAGTTTGGACCTAACCTTTCCTTTTTCTTTTCTAATGGTATAGATCCAGAATATGCGGTTATTGGCCGTGTTGCAAGACGTATATGGGCAAAAGCTATGAAAGAAAAGTATGGGGCAGATTCGCGTGCCCAAATGCTAAAATACCATATACAGACTTCGGGACGTAGTTTGCATGCGCAAGAGATAGATTTTAATGATATAAGAACCACCTTACAGGCCTTATACGCTATTTATGATAATTGTAATTCGCTACATACCAACGCATATGATGAGGCAATTACAACTCCTACAGAAGAATCTGTAAGACGTGCTATGGCTATTCAACTTATTATCAATAAGGAACTGGGATTAGCCAAAAATGAAAACCCATTACAAGGTTCTTTTATTATAGAAGAGTTAACAGATTTGGTAGAAGAAGCTGTGTTGTTAGAGTTTGATAGAATTACAGAAAGGGGAGGTGTTTTAGGTGCAATGGAAACCATGTATCAACGTTCTAAAATACAAGAAGAAAGTCTGTATTACGAAACTTTAAAACATTCTGGCGAGTTTCCAATTATAGGAGTAAATACCTTTTTAAGTTCTAAAGGCTCTCCAACGGTGCTCCCTGCAGAAGTTATTAGAGCTACTGAAGAAGAGAAGCAAAATCAAATTACAACCTTAAAGAATTTGCAAGAAGGTAATAAGCAAACTGCTACGGACTTATTAAAAGACTTGCAAAACGCAGCTGTAAAAAATGAAAATATTTTTGACAAGTTGATGGAGGTAACCAAGTATTGTTCGCTAGGACAAATTACAAATGCACTTTTTGAAGTAGGGGGGCAGTACCGTAGAAATATGTAAAAACTACAGATATAGAAAAGGCAGAATATTTTTAAAAATTGTTAAGCAGTGGATAAATAATTGAATTACCTCAACGACTTTCGCCATTGTTTAAAAGAAACTCGAAAAGATTTTAGTTCCCTTCTCAATAAGTTTAGATATTCTTTTTCTTTTACGCCGTCGTGGTCAAGGCCGTTGCAATACGAATTTAAGTTGCGAGTAATAATATTTATAAAGGTTGCGCTTTGCACTCTAGTTTCATAAGAATTACTAGTGGCGGCCTGCTTAATTTGTTTAGAAATTAAATCAGCATCAATACATAAAGAACTTGCAATATGGTCTCTTAAGCCAGCAGTTCTTTTTAGTTTAAAGAAATAATTACTTTCCTTAGAAAAATAGGAAGCAATTGCAGTACTTAAATCACGAATTTCAAGCGATTTTTTGTAGACAGGTAGTGAAGTGTAGGGTGTATTATGCATTCTTTTTTCATAAAAATATTAGGATAAAGTTACATCTGAAAATAAAATAATATATTTATAAAATAAAGTAAATATGCATTTTTTCTTTTTAATATAAATATTTTAAAAATAAATACATTGAAAAACAAAGTAGATATTTTAAATTTAAAAATACTTGAATGTTTGCAATTAAATGCAAGAGAGTCATTTGTGAGTATTGGAAAAAAAGTAGGCTTAACGCCACCAGCTGTAGCTGAGCGGGTAAAAAAAATGGAAGACCTTGGTATTATAGAGGGATATAAAACTATTGTTTCTCATTCTAAGGTTGGATTACAATTAAAAGCGATAGTTGCTTTACGGGCTTTTGTTGGAAAACTGAAACCGCTTTTAAATAAAGTTAGCTCTTTTGAAGAGGTTGTGAACTGCTACCGGATAACAGGGAATGAAAATATAATAATGGAAGTGGTATTAAAAGACCAATCTCATCTAGAACAGTTTATTGATACGCTTATTAGTTATGGTGAAACCAGAACACATATAATTTTGTCTAATGTAGCCTCTAATGTTCCTATTACTAAAAGGATTGATATTTAAGCCTTAAATTTTAGTAAAAAAAGAATTGTTTGGCTAGATTTTTGATATAATTGCCATATGAGAACAGAATGCCTAGCACTTTTAGCTGCTTTATTTTTTTTTAATTATACTTTTTCTCAAGAGCTTACATTAAAAAAGGGAGTTGTAATTGATTCTATTTCTGTAGACGATGCTGCTAAAGAGAGTTTTTCTTTGTACTTGCCTACCAAATTTAAAAATGAAGGTGAATGGCCCATAGTATTAGTTTTTGAAACTCAAGGTAAAGGCAGGCAGGCTATGGCTATGTTTCGTGAAGCAGCAGAAAAAGAGAACTATATTTTAGCGTCTTCTAATAATGTTAGTGATTCATTATCTATTTCTAACAACGTTCTAATTGCTGGGCGGATGTTGGATAAGCTAAATACTGTTTTGCCAATAAATAAAAATAGAATTTATACAGGAGGGTTTTCTAATGGAGGCGCCATAGCAAATTTGATGCCTATTTTTTATAAAGAAATAAAAGGTGTTGTTTCAAACACATCTTTTATAGAAAATCTAGAATTTTTATCTGTTAAGAACCCATTTCATTTTATTGGTATTATTGGGAAGGAAGATTATAATTACCCTAGCATGCTCATTTATGAAAAAATGTTTAATCGCTTAAAATTTCCTAATAACTTAATTGTTTTTGAAGAAGCAAAAGAATGGCCAGATTCTAAACACTTAAAGAAAGCATTGCATATGTTTACTTTATCTGCAATGGCAAAAGGAGAAACTTTAAAAGATTCTTTATATGTGGCTAATGGGTATAAAAAGGATTTAATGTTAGTGAAACAATTACAACAAGAGCAAAAATTATTATTGGCAGACAGACTTATTAGCGAAACTCTTGATATTTATAAAACACATCTAAATTTAGATTCACTTACAGAAGTTAGAAAACAACTTAGAAAAGATAAATTGTATAGGAGTTTAAAGCGTAATCAGAATAATGCTTTTTTAAAAGAAGCACTGCTAAAAGAAGACTATAGCTATTATTTAGAAGAAGATATAAATACCTACAACTATAACAATTTAGGTTGGTGGAACTATCAAATGACCGAGTTGAATAAGTTTATTTATGGTGATAGTAAGAGCGAACAACAAATGGGGAAACGTTTGTACAACTACGTAAATGCTTTGATTGAAGATTATGAGGCTGATATTAGAAAAGAAAGCATTACTGATGATGAAGCCTTAATATTACTGTCGATGTTAAAAACTATTGCAGAGCCTAAAATTTACAAATATTACCTAAATGTAATATCATTAAGTTCTAAATACGAAGACTATGGTACTGCCTTATTCTACTTAGAAGAAGCATTAAAAAATGGTTTTAAAGCTGAGGATGAATTAAACACTTTAGAAGATACAGCACTGTTAAGGATAACACCTGAATACAACAAGCTTATTCAAAAATATTTAAAAAAGGCTAGGTATAAAGTTACTGACTAATAAATCTAGGTACGGTATTAAGGTCCCAATCTATAACAAGACCGCCTGCTAAAGATTCTGCAATTTCTTTTCCGTACAAATATTCACAGAGATATAGTGCAGCTTCAAAACTTTTAGCACCCCCAGCAGATGTTATATATTTTCCATCATGAACAAATAAGACACTGTCTTTTACTTCTAATTTAGGAAACATTTTTTTGTATTTTTTTATATCGCTCGGGAAAGTTGTAGATGCTACTTTATCTAATACCCCAGCTTTTGCTAGAACAAAAGCGCCATCACAATGAGAAGTCATAAATAATGCGTTTTCATCTATTTTTTTAATAAAGTTTAGCATTGTAGTATCTTTTAAATCACTGTCTAAGTGATGCTCAGCACTAGGTACGACAAGAATATCTATTTTAGGAAGCGAATCTTGTGTATAATCATAATCTGGTAAGATGCGGAGTCCTTCAAAAGATGTTATTGGTTCTAAAGTATTTGCAACACTAAAAACATTCATTGCTTTTATGCTTTCGCGATATTGGGTGTGTTGAAAAATATCATAAGGAGCAGTGAATTCTGTGTTGTAAACGCCATCCATAATTAAGAAAGCCACATTATAGCGGTTAGCAACCAATTCTGGAGTGTATCGTTTTTCTTTTATGGTTGCTTCTGTTTTTTCCTTACATCCAATACTTAGTAAGAATAGAAATAAAATAACAATAGATTTTTGCATTTTTTTTAATTTGTTATTGAAGGTAAAAATTTTAAAAGGAATTCCTTAGTATTTTTGAAGTATGAAATATTTAAGCTGCTTTTTTTTATGTATTTATTTTTTAGCTTGTGGTCAAGAAAAAAAATATCACGAAGCTAATCTAGAGGAAAAAATTGTACTAACAGATGCATTAGCCGGAATTTTAGAATTTCAGAAGCAGTTGAATGCAGAATATAAAAATCCAGAGACATCACCATTGCCAGACCGATACCGAAAAGATTTTAATGGCTTAGATTTTTTTGAACCAGATACTAGCTATGTGGTGGTTGCAAAATTTGAACGTACCCCAAATGCAATTCCGTTTTTATTAGCCACAACTACAGATAGAAAAACAGAAGAATTATTGTATGGTATTGCACACTTTGAGCTTAACGGAGAAAAGCGACAGTTGGAGATTTACCAGAGCTTAGGTTTAATAGACCAAGAAGAATATAAAGATTATTTGTTTTTACCTTTTTCAGACAATACAAACGGAGAAGATACCTATGGAGGTGGTAGGTATATTGATTTAACTATTCCCGATGGGGATAAAATAGTAATAGACTTCAATAGAGCATACAATCCCTATTGCGTTTATAATAAAAAGTATTCTTGTCCTTTAGTTCCAAAGCAGAATTATTTAGACACAAGAGTTGTGGTTGGTGTAAAGGATTTTAAAAAAAAGTAAACCCCTAACATTGCTGCTAGGGGCTTGGTATTAACAAAACTTAGAATTAAACTTTTAGAAAGAATATACGGCAGCAATTAAAAAAGATGATAATGAACTTGTTGCATCACCATCATTAT
>CAZLUS010000098.1:0-8783 GCA_964562775.1 uncultured Flavobacteriaceae bacterium
GTGTTGGATTTGGAGGCGATGATATCCGAGTGCTTTTTGATAGCAATGGCGAAGCAGGTACGGTTAATATAGATAACGTTACCATAGTAGAAGGTGGTGACGGTAGTGATACACCATAATTTAATCTAAATTTTGAAGTTTATGAATTATGATAAGTCGTTAAGGTAAGTTTCAAGATTAGTTTTAAGTAAAATATAGAATTTAGCCTGTTTCCAATACATGGGCAGGCTAATTCTTTTTAAAGTTTAAATCATGAAAAAGAAAATTTTTAGCAAAGTCAAAATTCTAATTTTTCTAGTTCTTGCCATATCATGTCAAGAAGACGAGCCAACATTAGATGCTATTTTGGTTCCTACTAACCTAGTCGTTAATGCAAACGTAGCTAGCGATCAATCTGGGAATATAACGGTAAGTCCAACTGCTGATAATGCAATAAATTTTCATGTGCTATTTACTCCAGAATCAGAACCTGTAGTAATTAGTCCAGGACAAACTGCCACTTTTAGATTTACACAATCAGGTCAATTTACAGTTCCTATTAGCGTAGTAGCATTTGGTGTTGGTGGGGTAAGTTCTAACGCAACGGTAGAAGTAGATTTGGATGTGCGTTTAAGAATAACACCAGAAATTTTGGCACAGATAGCAGGTGGTGATGGTATTGCTGCTAGCTCTAAAAGATGGGTTTGGGATCAAAACATTGGAGGTCATTTTGGTGTAGGACCATTAACAAATGATTTTCCTGAGTTTTTTAGTGCAGGACCAAGCCAATTAAATCCTTGTGTTTATGACGATGTGCTCACTTTTAGCCATGATGGAAATGACAACTATACTTATACTTTGGAACCTGGCGATTCTAATGAGACTTTTATTAATTGGACAGAGGTAAATAGGTTTTTTCCAGAAGCAGCTCCACAACAATTTATAGATGAATGCCGTGATATTACAGATCAGGCTGTTTTTGAAACTAATTTTGTAGTCTTAGATAATGAAGATGGTACGCAGACATTAGATGTAGGAAATAGTTTTTTAAGTTACTGGGTGGTACTACCGGGACAGTATGCGATTATGGAGCTTTCTGCAAATAGAATTGCAGTAAGAGGAATAAGCCAACCTTTTAATGGGGATGACCCATTAGCATGGTACAGTGTTTTTGTACCTGAAGATCAAGACACTACAGGAGGAGGAAATCCATTAGATTCACAATTTAATACTTTAATTTGGTCAGATGAATTTAATGTTGATGGTGAACCAGACCCAGCAAATTGGGATTACGATTTAGGCGGCGGAGGTTTTGGAAATGGAGAATCGCAAACCTACACAAGAGATCCAGAAAATGTAATTGTACAAGACGGGAGCTTAATAATAACAGCAATAGCAGCTGGTGGAGGCTCCGCAACATCATACTTTTTTGATGATTTAGAATTAGCAGATGCCAATGGTAATCCTCAACAGACTATTGAAGACTTTGAGGGTACAGCACCAGGGTTTAATGGCTTTGGCGGAGGTACATCTTCGGTAATTCCTAATCCAGACGTTTCTGGTATAAATACATCTTCAACGGTTGCAGATTTTATTAAATCATCAACTGCGGAAACTTTTGCAGGCACATTTTTTGATTTAAGTACGCCTTTAGATTTAAGCACTAATAATCAAATGCTTTTAAAAACTTGGTCCCCAGCGGCTAATGTAACAGTGCGTTTTAAAATTGAAAATACTGCGGATAGTTCTCAGTTTTTTGAGTTAGATGCGCTAACAACAACAGCTAATGAATGGGAAACACTATCTTATGATTTAAGTACTGCACCAGCGTTTAATTATGATAGAATTGTAGTTTTCTTTGATTTTGGTGTTGCGGGAGTAGGAGGTTCTGCTTTTACATCAGCAAGAGTAAAAACTCAAGATTTGCAAGAATTTACGTTTGGTAGAGTGGAAGCACGTGCAAAACTCCCTACTGGTGGAGGAACATGGCCGGCTATATGGATGTTAGGTGCTAATTTCCCAGAAGTGGGTTGGCCAATGGCAGGAGAATTAGATATTATGGAACATGTTGGGAATAGACAAAACGAAATTTTTGGATCTACTCATGACCCTAATAATCATGGAGGTAATGCTAGGACTGGAAGTACAATAGTTTCAGGGGTGTCTAATGACTTTCACATTTATGAAATGGAATGGACAGCAACTGAAATACGATTTGCTGTAGATGGTAACGTGTACCATACAGTTAGCAATGATGCTTCTCTCCCTTTTAATCAAGATTTCTTTTTTATTATGAATGTAGCCATGGGCGGCACATTTGGCGGAGATATAGACCCATCATTTACAGAATCTACAATGGAGGTAGATTATATTAGATTGTTTCAATAGAATAAGATTTTAGACAAACCATTTAGTAGCAATAAGCAGCTATACAACTAGTTGCTTTTTCTCTAAATCCCCCAAAAATTAAAACACCTTTTATGGGTTTTGGAAAAAAAGTCATTTTTTATTTGACAAATAAGTTACCTGTTTTAGCGTATATAGAATCAATTAGATAGGTCTAATGGCATACTAGAATTATGAAAGAACTTCTAAAAAAATCAGATTATATTTTAATAGTTGTAGCAATATTATTGCTATTAGGATGTAAAGAAGATGATGATGCCAATGCGCTCCCAGTTATTGCTAATTTCACCTTTACAGTAGATGGTGATACAGTCAATTTTCTAAACACATCTGAACAGGCAGCAACATTTGTTTGGGATTTTGGTGATGGGACTAGTTCTACCGAAATTAACCCAACAAAAACCTATAGTTCAGGTACTTTTAGAGTAACGCTAACCGCATCTAATACTACCGGTATAATAGCTACTTTCCAAGATGAAATAGTAGTGAGCATCCCAGAAGATATGATTACGTTTGATAGTGGTCTTTTAACCAATGGGGATTTTGAAAACGGGGACGCCCCATGGTTTGGAAATGCACTTAATATAGTTACAGAAGGGGATAACAACGTTAATAGTGCAACAGTTAGTCAAGCCGGAGAGGCATTTGCTGTAAACTTGAGTCAAGTTGTAGAAATCTCAGAGGGTATAAATTATATGTTGACTTTTGATGCATCTACAACAGACGAAGCTAGAACAATGCTAGCAGGAATAGGTTTAAATTTTGCACCCTTTACAGCTACGGTTTCTACGATTAATTTAACTACAGACACCCAGACTTTTACCCTACAGTTACGCGCAGAAGATTTTGGTGCGGCAGATAGTCGTGTAATATTTGATATGGGGGCAGATGTAGGTACTGTTATAATAGACAATGTATCCTTATTTGAAGGTGGTGACGGGAGTGATACTACAAATGCAGATGCAAACAATAACGATTTTGCTGAAGGTGATAGTGATGGCAGTACATGTCCTGCAATGAATCCAGAAAATTTTATAGTTAATGGTAATTTTGAAGCTGATGAAGAAAGCCCATGGGAGTTGCTTAGTAGTACTGGTTCAACTACAATTTCTACTACAGTAAGTAATAATTGTGGCACTAATTCTGGACGTATACAAACAGCTCCAACAGGAAATCCAGGTGTAAAACAAACGCGTTTTGGTATTGGGACAATACTACCAAATACTTCTTACGTGGTAACTTTTGATATAAGGTCAGATGCTAATAACCCAATAACTAATGGGGCATTATTTAATGCAGCAACTTTTTCCGAAGCTGCAGAAGAATCAGGATTAGGAGCGGTAAGGCACGATCTGGTATCGGCTGATACAAATATTTCAACTACTTGGACAACAAGAACCGCTGTATTTACAACAGCTAACAATGTAGACGGTGGTTTATCTATATTATTAGAATTAGTTGGAGGAGGAGCCACCACCACAGGAACCATTTTTGTAGATAATGTATCTCTTGTTCTAGATACAGGACAGAATGATGATACAAATGACGATGAAGAAACCGACGACAATGAAGAAACCAATGATGAAGGAGATAGTGATGGTCAAGGAGATAGTGATGGTAGTACTTGTCCTGCAATGGATTCAGAAAATTTTATAGTTAATGGTAATTTTGAAGCAGAAGACGAAAGCCCGTGGGAGTTGCTTAGTAGTACTGGTTCCAGTACAATTTCCACTACAGTAAGCAGTAGTTGTGGTAGCAACTCTGCAAGGATACAAACGGCTCCATCAGGTAACCCAGGTGTAAAACAAACACGTTTTGGTATAGGTACAATACTACCAAACACCTCTTATAGTGTAACTTTTGATATAAGGTCAGATGCTAATGATCCAATAGCTAATGGGTCATTATTTAATGCAGCAACTTTTTCTGAAGCTGCAGAAGAATCAGGATTAGGAGCGGTAAGGCACGATTTGGTATTGGGAGATACTAATATCCCATCTACCTGGTCTACAAGGACATTTACATTTACAACAGCAGCTAATGTAGACGGTGGACTATCGCTACTATTAGAACTTGTTGGAGGAGGTACGACTACTACAGGTACTATATTTATAGATAATGTATCTCTGGTAGTTCAATAAAAATAAAACCTAGTTAAATAACAACAAGTATTTTTTAAAACAATTATGCAGCAAGTACTAGATGATGTAATTGATAAAGGAATTACTATGAAAGATGTTACCATTAATGGTGAAGTCTTTTATAAAATTTCTAATGTAGATGCCATGCGTCCGTTCTTTATGAGCCTTGTTAGTGATGCTAACCATTGGATGTTTATTTCTAGTAATGGGGCATTAACTGCTGGGAGAAAAGACAATAACTATTCCCTTTTTCCATATTATACTGATGATAAAATAACTGAATCTCTAGAAACCACAGGTAGTAAAACCATCTTTAAAGTAGCTATAGACGGAACTACAAATGTCTGGGAACCTTTCTCTAATACTTATAGGGGGGTGTATACCTTAACTAGAAATTTATACAAAAATGAACTGGGCAATAAAATAATTTTTGAAGAAACTAATCATGAACTTGGATTAAACTTTTCTGTAGCATGGAACTCTAGCAACCGTTTTGGTTTTATTAGAAAGAGTACGCTTAAAAACACAGAGAATAAGCCCAAAACTATTCAGGTTTTGGATGGCATACAAAATATTATGCCCTATGGAGTTAACCCAGATTTACAGCAAAGCTCCAGCAATTTGGTTGATGCTTACAAGAAGAACGAATTAATAAAAGAAACAGGTGTAGGTATTTATATGCTTAGTGCCATTATTGTAGATAGAGCCGAACCAAGCGAAGCTTTAAAAGCAAATGTAGTATGGTCTACAGGTTTAACAAACCCTAAATATTTGCTTTCTAGCTTGCAATTAGAAGCATTTAGAAAAGGGAAAAGTCTAACTACAGAAACTGATATTAGAGCAGAGCGAGGGGCTTATTTTGTAGTTGATGAGATTGGCTTAGAAGGGAATTCCGAAAAAGATTGGATGCTAGTAGCTAACGTAAACCAAGATGTTTCTGCTGTGGTTGCACTTTCTAATACAATTAAAACTGATAATGATTTAAGAAATAAACTTTTAGAAGACATCCAATTAGGAAGTTCTAAACTTATTGCACTTACTAGTGCCGCAGATGGCAAACAACTTACCGCTGATAAAAGAAGAAATACAAGGCATTATGCTAATGTGCTTTTCAACATCATGCGTGGCGGTATTTTTGATGATAATTATAGAATTGAAAAAGACGATTTTGTCAAATATATTGCCAAGGCAAATAAAACGGTATTTAAAAATAATGAAATCATATTAACAGCTTTACCTGTTAGCATTAATTTAAACATTGTAAAACAAATAGCTCAAGATACCAATGATGCTAATTTTAGTAGACTATGTTATGAGTATTTACCCTTAAAATTTAGCCGTAGACATGGAGACCCAAGTAGACCTTGGAATAAATTTTCTATTAATACGCAGAGTGAAATAGATGGCTCTAAAATTTTAGATTATCAAGGTAATTGGCGAGATATCTTTCAAAATTGGGAAGCTTTAGCAGGCTCCTACCCAGCGTTTATAGAAAGTATGCTTCATAAGTTTCTAAACGCTACTACTTTTGATGGTTACAACCCATACAGAGTTACTAAAGATGGTTTTGATTGGGAAACCGTTGAACCAGATAACCCATGGTCCTATATTGGGTACTGGGGAGATCATCAAATTATATACCTATTAAAGTTTTTAGAATTTGCTGAAAATCATTTTCCAGGGGTATTAAATTCTTATATGGATAAAAACATTTTTGTGTATGCAAATGTGCCTTATATCATTAAATCATATGCAGAAATACTTAAAAACCCAAAAGACACTATTGCTTTTGATAGGGATTTAGATACTACTATTAGAAAACGTAGAGAACAACTTGGAGCAGATGGAGCATTAATTTTTAGTGCAAAATCTGAAATTGTAAAAGTTAATCTATTAGAAAAATTACTAGCAATAGTATTGGCAAAGTGTTCTAATTTTATACCTGAAGCAGGAATATGGTTAAACACCCAACGGCCAGAATGGAATGATGCTAACAATGCCTTAGTAGGTAATGGGGTATCTATGGTTACGCTATATTATATGCGCCGTTTTATGGACTTCTTTAATAAAATGATGACTAGAGAAACTTCAGAAGAGTTTCAGATTTCAGAAGAGCTTACCGTATTCTTTAAAGCTTTAACAAAGACTTTAGATGCAAATAGTAATTTATTAAACCAAAATATTTCAGATACTAACCGTAAAGAAATACTAGACGGTTTAGGAATGGCGGGGAGTTCTTTTAGAGAAGGTATTTATACGAACGGATTCTCATCAGTCAAAAAAACCATTCAAAAAGAAGAAGTAATCAATTTTTCAGAAACGCTCACTAAATTTTTAGATCATTCTATTAAAGCAAACAGGCGAGAAGATAAATTATATCATGCCTACAATTTAATGACGCTTAAAAACGAGAAGGAAATTGAAATCTCTTATTTGAGTGAAATGTTAGAAGGACAAGTAGCTGTTTTAAGTTCAGGCTACCTTTCTGCTAAAGAGACTGTTGAGTTATTAGATGTATTAAGAGAAAGTAAATTATATAGAGAAGATCAACACAGTTACATCCTATACCCTAATAAGGAACTGCCTAGGTTTTTAGATAAGAATAATATTCCATCAAAAGCTGTTGCCAATTCAAAATTACTTAATCAGTTATTGAAAGATGGAAACTCAGAAATTATCACTAAAGATGTAAATGGAACACATCACTTTAACGGGAATTTTAATAATGCTGATAGTTTAAAAACAGCATTAGAGGCATTAGATAAAGACACCTATGGTAAATTAGTGGATGAGGGGAAAACAGAGGCTTTAAAAATCTTTGAAGAGGTATTTAATCATAAAGCTTTTACAGGCAGATCTGGTACTTTTTATGGCTATGAAGGTCTAGGTTCTATTTATTGGCATATGGTTTCTAAATTGGTTTTAGCAGTACAAGAATGTGCATTAAAAGCAATAGAAAATAAAGAAGAGGAAGCGGTAATTAAAAGCCTAATTCAGCATTACCATGAAATAAACGATGGGGTAGGAGTACATAAACACCCAACGGTATATGGGGCGTTCCCAACAGACCCATATTCACATACTCCAGGCGGAAAAGGAGCTCAACAACCTGGTATGACAGGGCAAGTAAAAGAAGATGTAATAAGCAGATTTGGAGAGTTAGGTGTAAAAATTAAGGAAGCTAAAATTTATTTTGAACCTGCCTTGCTTAAAAAGAGCGAGTTTATAGGTGAGCCTTCGGTTTTTAGGTATAACAGCATTAATTCTGAAAGCAAAGAAATTGCACTAGATAGTTTTTCATTAGCATTCACCTATTGTCAAGTGCCCATTATTTACAAGCTTTCTAAAAAAGAACACATTCAAGTTCACCTCAGTAATGGGCAAAAGAATTTTGATGGTACTGGCTTAGATGCTGCCATCAGTAAATCAATCTTTGAAAGAACAAATGAGATAAGTCATATTGTAGTGGGGGTAAAAGAACAAAATCTAAGAGTATAAGTATGCGGAGCTGCTGTCATTTTTTATGGAGTGCATTGCTGCTATTAGGAGTATTATCTTCTTGTAAGGAGAGAAAATCTCCTGTTGCTACGATGTCAAATCTTAAAAAGGAGGTAACAGCAAAAGAAATTTTAGGAAACCCAGCTTATCAGGCTATTTCTTATGGGGGGTATCGTGGCACCAGTCGTGATGAGCAACCAACGATTGAAGAATTAAAAGAAGATATGAGGCTTTTGTTTGCCATGGGGATACGCATTGTAAGAACCTATAATGTACAATTGCCACATGCAGCAAATCTTTTAGAAGCAATAACAGAATTAAAAAAAGAAGATGCTGATTTTGAAATGTACGTCATGCTTGGTGCATGGATAGATTGTAAAGATGCCTGGACTGCTTCTCCAAATCATGAAGAAGAAAGCGAACAAAATGTAGGAGAAATAGAAAGGGTTGTTGCATTGGCAAATAACTATAAAGATATTGTTAAAATTATTGCTGTTGGTAATGAGGCTATGGTAAAGTGGGCTGCTAGTTATTATGTACAACCTAGCATAATTTTAAAATGGGTAAATCATTTACAAGAATTAAAAAAGCAAGGCCAATTGCCAAAAGAGTTATGGATTACCAGTTCTGATAATTTTGCTTCCTGGGGTGGTGGTGGCGAGGAATATCATGTAGAAGATTTAAACAAACTGTTTAGTGCCGTGGATTATGTCTCCATGCATACTTATCCTATGCATGATACCCATTATAATCCAGATT